>JABWCO010000055.1 GCA_013360185.1 Bdellovibrio sp. | reverse complement strand
GTAAGCGCGATTGGGATATCAAGATCTTAAAGCACTTAGGTGTATTGCAATATCTTGCTTTTGAAACATTGTCTTATCACTTTGACGGTGCGTTGACTGACGGCAGCACGCCGGATAAAGAAGAAATCTTTAATTCTTTGCAGGAGCGCGTGCAAGCATTGCTTTTAAGTGGATCCGGTGTGGTATTGGCGAAGGAGTATACTTTGCCAGAATTGTGCTCAGCACCCGTGCTTAATTACTTTAACGATTTCGTGAAAAGTACTTTTAAAACTTTTAAAGCCAAAGAGTCATTTTACTCCGAACAAGGAGAAGTAATCTTAGAGGGTGTGGTTGAGCGGGAGCTGCGTCTTATCTATGAGATGCTTAAGAGAATGGCGCAAACCTCTGGTGGAGAGATCTTCAAAAAATCACGAACCTCCTTGCTGACAAAAATTTGGAGTGGCGACATTGTGTCTGATCCGTATTTAAAGGATGGTCGCTTTTTCTTTAGCAAAGGAAAAAAAGAGGGATCGTTAATTTACGAAACCTTAGAAAACGTCCAACCTCTGATTCCCCATGGTTTCAGTCTGTATTTTAAAGAGCAACCGCTGCAAGAACTCGCTGAAGACGAGTTCCAAGTAGAGTTCGTTCTGCAGGCCGATGGCGAACAGCGGGACTTTAACTGGTTTGAACTGAACCCCAAGTTTTTTCTGCATGGCCAAGAAATTGATCCGCAAAATATGGGCAGTTTCGGCGGCAGTGGGGTGATTGAATACGATGGCCGGTTGTATCTGGTTCCGCGCACCAAGATGCCCTCATTGCGTCGCTTAGAGAACTTCTGGAACAAACTGCAACGCGGTAAAGTCGAGGCCAGCAAACGCAGTAAGGGTGACAAGGTCTATCAGTTGCCACGCAATCAAGTATTAGAGCTTTTGGCCTTGCGGGCTTCGGGTGTTGGAATTCGTGGCGATGAGCAATGGAAAAAACTTTGTGCATTTTATGACAGCATGGGGGAAAGCCAACGTGCTGCCGAGATTCCACCGACAGTCAAAGCTGATTTAAAGCCCTACCAAGTGAAGGGCTTTCACTGGTTGCAGGATCTTTATAATCTGCACTTAGGCGCACTGCTTGCCGACGATATGGGTTTGGGTAAAACTCTTCAGACCATCACGTTTTTAGAGGATCTTCGTGTTAAAGAAGAACTTGGAAAAGTCCTGATCATCGTGCCCTCGTCATTGATCTTTAACTGGCAAAGTGAAGTTGAAAAGTTCACGGAAAAATTGCCTCTCATAGTTTTCAACTCTAAGGAACTGTCCAAGATCGGCAAGAAACTAGAGTCTCGTGAAGACGTGGTTTTGCTGACGACCTATGGTTTGTTGATGGAGCATGAAAGTTTTTTGAGTCAATATAAGTGGAATGTCGCGATTTTCGACGAGGCCCAGAACCTAAAAAATATTACAACCAAACGAACCAGCTCCGCTCGCGCCTTAGCGGCCCGTTTTAAAATTTGTCTAACCGGAACTCCCATGGAGAACCATTATGGTGAGTTCTATTCATTGGTGGATTTGTTAGTGCCCGGCAGTTTAGGTAAGATCGAGGACTTCCGTCGTCAGTTCGTAAATACCGAAATGGTGACACGCGAAGAAATTGAAGATCTAAAACTTAAAATGAAGCCGTTGTTGTTGCGTCGGACGAAAAAAGAAATCTTGGATCAATTGCCAGAGAAACAAGAAACCAAGATCAGCATTGCCTTTGAAGAGCGCCAACGCGAAATCTATCGCGATATCGCTTTGTCCTATAATCAAAAAGTTCAAGAAAGTATGCTGACCCAAGCAACCGGCAGTATCCAATTGCAAATGTTGACGGCGTTATTGCGTCTGCGCCAAGCGTGTTCGGACCCAGCGGCATTGCCGAATGTTCGTTACGACCGCATTCCGCCTAAGTTAGAAGCCCTGCTCGATTCATTGCTAGAAATTGTCGAGTCCGGCGAAAGTGCTTTGGTTTTTACTCAGTTCTTGCAAACTCTAGAGCACACGGTGTCCTTATTAAGTAAGGCAGGCATTGCTGTTTTTGCGTTGCATGGCGGAGTCCCCACCAAGCAACGGCAAAAGATCTTAGCTGATTTTAACAACACCAAAGGTGGTGCGGTTCTGGTGATGACTTTGAAAACCGGTGGGGTGGGGTTGAATTTGACCAAAGCCAGTTACGTTTTCCATCTAGAGCCGTGGTGGAATCCTTCCGTGGAAAATCAAGCTACGGATCGGGCTCATCGCCTAGGTCAAAGCAAGGCGGTACAAGTGTTCCGCTATATTATGCATGAATCTTTAGAAGAAAAGATGGAGCTTTTAAAAACTCGTAAAGACAGAAAATTCCAAACGCTGTTTACGACGTCAGAAAAAGACGCCGATCTGGGACCTGGCAGCGGCGCCTTAACAAAAGAAGACTTTGATCTGTTATTAGGCACCACCAGTATAGCTGCTGTGGATACGGGATCTAAAGACTAAAAAATTAGATTCCGTATCGGATACGGATACGTTTTACATCATCTGCGTGGGCGCGAACTTTTAAAGTAACCCCGCGCTCGTCGTAAGATTCTTCCAAAACGCGCAACTTCGCGCGAATATCGCCGATGGCTCCTTGGACATCATAGGGGATGAACAGGTTTTGATCGACCATCGCAGTTTCAAAGTGCTTAACCAGATGTAAGCGTAAGTTGGCGACGTGTTCTTCGTTCAGTGAAGACATAAAGATCGCTTCGGGATATTCTTCTTTAAGCGCGGCCAAAGCTTCTTCAGAAACTTTGTCGACTTTATTTAAGATCAAAATGTTATCGATGCCACTGGCTCCAACTTCATTCAAAACAGAACGAGTCACCTCCAGTTGCGACCGAAATGTTGGGTCCGCGACGTCGACCACGTACAGAAGTAACGAAGCATTCGAAGCTTCATCTAAAGTGGATTTAAAAGAGGCGACCAAATCATGGGGTAATTTTTTAATAAAGCCGACCGTGTCAGAGACCAAAATCTTTGGCTTTGTTTCCGGATACAGAATTCGCACGGTGGTGTCTAAAGTCGCAAACAACTTGTCCGCGACTAAGACGTCACTGCCAGTTAAAGCACGCATCAACGAAGATTTCCCCGCGTTTGTGTAGCCGACTAAAGCCACCGTAATTTCTTGTTCCCGACGGGATCTGCGCAGGTCGTGCTCTTGCGCGATGGAAGTAAATTCTTTTTTAAGCTCTTTAATGCGGTCGCGGATTTTACGGCGATCCAGTTCAATATTGGATTCCCCAGCACCCTTGCCACCGATTCCACCACCGCCGCGATCTTCACCACCACCGACTTCGCGTAAGCGCGGTGCTACGTAAGTCAGTTTGGCGATTTCGACCTGCAAACGGGCAGTGCGTGTGCGGGCATGGCGACTGAATATTTCAATAATAACACCCGTACGATCTAAAACTTGCGCGCCCGTTGCACTTTCTAAATTGCGGATCTGGGACGGCGACAGTTCACTGTCGACGACGATGACTTGGGCGATTTCTTTTTTTGCCGGTGTCGCGGTGCCTAGATCGCTTGGATCTTCATCTTCTTCGCTATAATCTAAATCAGCATCTAAATCGACGTCTTCGAAATCATCTTCGTCGTCATCTTTTTTAAATTTTAATGCGGCTTTATGTTTTTTCTTAACGAACGTGGGTCCGACAACTCCTGTGCCACCAGTCCATGTTGCGATTTCTTTAAGTTTACCTTCACCGAAGACAGTCGCTTTGCGTTCCGACTGACGACGTTGCGAAGTTTCACCAATGACGTTGTAACCCAAAGTGGTGACCAGTCGCGATAGCTCTGCAAGCGAGGCCTTCATTTCGGATTCGGAAACTTTTGGTAACTGAATACCCACAAGCAGGGCGTTCAAGGGTTTTTGATCATTTAACAAGTCCATAAGACACCTATTATTTTGCTGCAGTGTTCTGCTGTTTTTTGGCGACTAAACGAATGCCGTCTTCATCCACGGAGATCAGACGTTTTTTGTACAGCCCGCCCAAGGCGATCTTGTATTTCTTTTTACTGACTCCAAAAAGTTTATAAATTATTTCTGGAGGAGTTTTGTCATTGATCGCTAGGAAGCCAGAGTTTTTAATTAATTGTTCTAAGATCAAAGGGCCGATATCATCCGCCGCCTTATGGCCAACCTTTTCGGTTTTTTGCAGAACGATGTCGAGCTTCCCATCAGGGCGCACGGTCTTAATAAAGCCCTTAGTTTTTTGCCCATAGTGTAAAGGTTGAAAGACCTCGTTGGTAAAGAGCAAGCCTTGGCAGCAGTTATTGACGATAGCCTTAAAGCCTAAATCGGTTTTACCGGTGATAAGCAAATCGACTTCGTCGCCATTTTTTAGTTCTGCAGGGGCCTTTTGTGTGTAACGGTCTAAACGCATCGAGGCTGAAATACGATCGCTCTTGTCGGTGTAAAGATAGACCAGAATATCTTGACCCACCCGCGGGGCGTGAATTTGTTCAGCATAAGGTAAGAATAAATCTTTTGCTAAGCCCCAGTCTAAAAAGGCGCCGACTTTTTCAACGGCGACGACTTTAAGCAATGCAAAATCTCCGACCAGAGCTTTGGGGACTTCGGTGGTCGCCAAGAGACGGTCTTCCGAATCAAACATCACAAAGACGTTTACTTCGTCGCCGACGTCGCACTGTTCGGGCATATAGCGTAACGGTAACAGGATTTCGCCATCATCTTCGCCGTCCAGAAAAACGCCAAAGTCGACGTGCTTTACGACCTTAAGTTTATTAAAGCGTCCAATTTGAATCATTGCGGCTTCTTCGACTCGATGTATTCATCGTAAGTAATGTTAAGGTCCTCAACAATGCGGCCATCAATTTCAATAATACGATTTGCGACGGTTTGTACGAACTCATGATCATGGGACGTAAAGATGACCGTGCCCTTAAAGCGTTTGACACCTTCATTGACCGCCGAAATACTTTCTAAATCTAAATGCGCAGTGGGACCATCCAGTAACAAAACGTTGGCACCAGAAAGCATCATCTTGGAAAACATACAGCGAACTTTTTCGCCCCCAGAAAGAACTTTAGGACTTTTCAAAGCATCTTCGCCACTAAAAAGCATTTTCCCTAGGAAGCCGCGTAAGAACGATTCATCTTTGTCTTCCGAGTACTCACGCAACCAATCCACCAAGGTGCCAGAAGCATTTTCAAAATAGCGAGAGTTGTCGGTAGGGAAATAGCTGCGCGTGGTGGTGATCCCCCAAGTGACAGTGCCTGAATCTGGTTGCATGTCGCCAGCTAAAATGTCGAGCAAAACGGTCTTGGCGACGTCATTGCGACCTAAAAGCACAACCTTGTCGGCTTTCTTTAAAGTGAAGCTGACGTTGTCTAAAAGTTTTTCGCCGTTGATAGTTTTCGTCAATCCTTGCACCGTCAAAATATCGTTGCCCGCTTCGCGTTTTGGGTCAAAGCCGACAAAAGGTTGACGGCGAGTCGAGACGGGTAAATCGCCTAAGTCTAATTTTTCGAGTTGTTTTTGGCGTGACGAAGCTTGGCGCGACTTTGAAGCGTTGGCACTAAAGCGTTGGATAAAGCTTTTTAAATCGTCAGCTTTTTCTTCGTTGCGCTTACGCTGATCAGCGCGCAGGCGTTGACTTAACTCAGTCGCTTCACGCCAGAACTCATAGTTACCAGAGAAAACCGTGACTTTATTAAAATCAATATCAGCCATGTGAGTGCAGACTTTATTTAAAAAGTAACGGTCATGGGAAACAACGATCACGGTGTTTTCAAAATTTAAAAGAAAGTTTTCTAACCACTGAATCGCATAGATATCCAAGTGATTCGTGGGCTCATCCAGAAGTAAAATATCTGGTTGGCCGAATAAGGCTTGCGCCAAAAGGACTTTGACCTTGTCGCCAGGATCCAGATCCTTCATGTCTTTGCCATGCAGCTCATCAGAAATTCCTAAGCCCGCAAGCATCACCCCCGCTTCAGCTTCGGCTTCCCAGCCATTGAGTTCGGCGAATTCAGTTTCTAACTCAGAAGCCCTGACCCCATCGGCTTCGGAAAAATCAGGCTTTGCGTAAAGTGCATCTTTTTCTTCCATCACGTTGTAAAGGCGGTCGTTGCCCATCAGGACGGTTTTTAGAACAGTGACGTTGTCATAGGCATAGTGATCTTGTTTTAAAACTGAAAGGCGTAAAGTAGAGGGAATTAATACTTCGCCAGTGTTTGGCTCGATTTCTTTGGCCAAAACTTTAAGAAAGGTTGTTTTGCCGGCACCATTAGCGCCGATCAGGCCATAACAATTGCCTGGTGTGAATTTAACATTAACTTCGTCGAAAAGTTTTTTTCCGCCGAAACGCAAACTGACGTTGGATGTGCTGATCATGGTACGTACCCCGATATGAGGGACTTTAGATACTTTAAAACCCGCCAAATATCAATGAATTGCATAATTTAGGTGCCGTGCTGGGGAGCTTTTTCACTCACAAACGGCCTTTTCTTGCGGCGAAGGCACAAGAATCAGCAGGCTGGGGCTGGGCTTTGACCAGTTAGTATTGATCACACCAGGGGGCGGGAGTAATCACTTTCTGAATTTCGTTCGCCCGCATGTACAAAAACTCATTTCCCAAAGCCAAACGGATGCGCTGACTTCTTTGTGAGGCAGCCACGGCGGTCACTATCTGCCCATAACCTTGGCCATCTGTTTGTGCAACACCGGTGGTCCCTTTCAAGCTCCACTTAACACTGCGGCGGTCCAAGGGGCGGAGGTCCTCATCGGTTAGAATATTCGAGATGGTCCCTTCTGAATCGCGACATAAAAGACGGAAGTGAATCACTACGAAGTGATGGTGATGGCAATTTTGCGAGCGCGAATATCCATAGCCCGCCTCACAGGTATTAAAAGACTTTTCGGAAAAGCCTAAAGACTCGCGTTCGCGCCCCATGCGTAAATGACTTTGCAAAGCGAAGTAATCAATTGCCCCTGACGTATCTTCAGCGGCGGTGGGCGTATTGACCGAGTCAGCGATGCTGTTCTTGGTTGGCGTGCTCGTGCAAGCATTAAGGGTCAACACTAAAATACCAAGAGCAAGAATACTTCGCATGGGGTCTCCTGAAGGATGTATGGAAAGAGTATCGCATGAACATGTGGAAGTGTGCAAAGCAGGGTGGTTTTGTATAACTTTTGGTCTGAAGATCTATTTAATATTGGGAACTTAGCGGCCCCCTGCGCTTTAGTTTTCGCGTCGTACAATAAGACAAAATAGCGAATGATGTTCACGAAATTTTTAAGGGATTGCGAGGACACCATAGTTCTTTCGTTCCATGCTGATGCACAAGCATGAGAAAACTTTAATGCTCGTATTGAACCGGCTAGAATATCAACAAAAACAAGGAAAATGATTTCGAGGAGTTGCACGTTGGAAGAGCAGAAGTCGTTTGAGTATACTTTTACGCAAAAAAACAAAATGCTCGTCGTATCTTTAAGTGGCGAGATCGCCAGTCCTGCATTGGGGGCCTTAGAAGCGTGTCGGCAGGAAATACTGAGCAAGACTGACGTCGCGTCGGTGGTTCTGTTTTTTCAAAATGTGGAAGCGATCACTATGGACGCGATTCCTCTTATTGCGCAAATTCAGCGCGACATTCGTCTAAAACCTGCTGAGCTGCGTCTGTGCATTCGTGAAGGTTTACGCGAAAAACTAGTCCGTATGGGAGTGGTGCGCGGGCTGGAGGTCGCCGATGATTTAAAAACAGCATTATTATCCTTTAGTAGCGCAGCCTAGCTGAGTATACTAAACTCTCTGCAGGGGGCATCTCGTGACGGCAAAGTATAGTTTTAGAAAATATCAACCTGTAAGTTTACGTCTTTGGCATTGGCTTAATGCTTTGGCTATTTTAGGCCTTTTATCGACGGTTCTTCTGCGTAAAACTTTTTTAAGTTGGCGCGCCAATTCTGCGTTAATTGAAAATAAATTGCAGGCAGTCGGCACCACGATCACGCCCGAAGTGGCTAAAGATATCGCCGTAAGTATTCGTGATCCAATGTGGGATTGGCATATCTATCTAGGCTTTGCCTTGGCAGCGTTGATTCTTTTTCGGATCCTGATCGGTCTCTTTGTTGTCAAAAAATGCCCGGCGGGTCAGTCAGTGAAAAGCACTTGGAATATCTTTAATGTCGATAAATCCGAACGCCTTAAAGCCTTTCATTTTGCTGGTGTCAAAATCAGTTATGCAATGTTTTATCTAGCGACCGTGTTTATGGTGAGTTCTGGTTTAACAATGAACTTCAAAAATGAGTTGGGCCTGAGCAAAGACCAAATCACCCCGATAAAAGAGCTTCACGAATTAATGATGTGGTTCTTTGTTGGTTTTGTTGTTCTGCATATTGCCGGTGTGGTTCTCGCGGAGTTGCGTGATGAACCGGGAGTCGTATCGGATATGATTAACGGCGGCGATAAAGAATAGGTCTTTAAAGTAAGCGACCCTTAAAATTAAAAAACCCACAATCAAAAAAGATTGTGGGTTTTTTGTTTTCAAACTAAGTGCAAAAACTAATCGCGGTATTGGCGTTTAGGACCACGGAAACGTTTGATTCCCGGGTGGTCCGTGCGACGTGCTTCTCCAGATGGAGTTGTGCGCTCGCTTCTTTCTGTACGTGCAGGACGCTCTGAAGACGCTGCTGCAGAACGTGCTGGACGTTCTGAGTAATCACCTGATGGAGCTGTACGTTGCGGACGGTAGCCAGTAGTTTCGCTGCGTGGAGCGCGGTCATCACGGTTGGCGAAGCTGCGTCGAGGAGCGCTGTCACCACCACGATCGTCATTGCGATCGTTGCGTTGATAGCCACCACGGTCGCCACCACGGTCATTACGACGGTAACCACCGCCGCCACCACTACGTCCGCCACCACCTGATGAACGACCACCAGAGAAGCGGTTGTCATTCGGATCGCGCGGTAAAAGTTCTCTTGGTACACGGTCGCCCATGTAATCAAGCATTACGTCTTTTTGAACAAAGACTTTCGGTAAGTACGTCACGATGAAACGCGCCAAAAGCTCTTCTTTAGAAAGATCTTTGAAGTCGATATCACCTGCGTGAATTAGATCGACAATCAAATCAGAAGCCAAAAGTAATTCCGGAGTTTCAGCCTTCATATTGCCGACGCGTTCTAACACGTCTTTAATTTTAAGACCTGCAACTTCATCCGCAGAAGGGACAACGCCCTTAGTAAGAACAGCTTTGGTTGTGTTCATTACGCGGCGAAGAAGTGTCAATTGCTCTGGGCTCACCAAAGTGATTGCAGTTCCTTTTTGACCGTTACGGCCGGTACGACCGATACGGTGAACATAAGATTCTGCATCCCATGGCAAAGAGTGATTGATGACATGAGTAAGATCTTTGATGTCCAAACCACGTGCCGCAACGTCTGTTGCTACGATCACTTTGACGTTTTTAGATTTGAATTTTTTAAGAGTCGCTTCGCGCTCTTGTTGTGATTTATCACCATGCAAAGAATCTGCTGGGAAACCACGTTGTGTTAAAATGTCAGCAAGCTCTGCCACTTCCATTTTCGTTTGGCAGAAGATGATGCCATAGAACTCAGGAAGAGTTTGCAACAAGCGACCAATGACTTCTGTTTTGTACACGTTTTTCACTGTGTAATAAACTTGTTCAATCGTGTCAGCAGCGCCGACTTTGTTCACTTGCACTGTTTCTGGATTTTCAAGATAAGTTGCAGAAAGACGACGAACTTCAGGGCTCATCGTCGCAGAAAACAACCAAGTACGGCATGAAGCGCGTTGAGACTGAGAATCGTCTGGTTGAGTTGCTTTCAAGATTGTTTCCATGTCTTCTTTAAAGCCCATAGAAAGCATTTCGTCTGCTTCATCTAACACAACAGTTTTCATTTTTTGTAGTTTGATGATTTTTTGGTCAAGGAAATCGACCAAACGGCCCGGGGTCGCAACGATAATGTGCGCGCCACGCTTGATGCCGTCGATTTGTGTACGGTAGCTAGAACCACCATAGATCGTTACAACGCGAACACCTTTTTTCTTACCAAGAAGTGTCAGTTGTTCAGATACTTGCATAGCAAGTTCACGAGTCGGGCTCATAACAAGAGCCTGTGTGTCTTTGATCGTGGCATCAATGCCTTCGATCAGGGGAATCCCAAATGCTGCCGTTTTTCCTGTACCTGTTGAAGCAAGACCGATGAAGTCTTGTGCTCCTGCGAGCAATAAAGGCAAAGCTTGGCGTTGGATGGGCGTCGGAGTCGAGAAGCCCATGTCTTGCATCGCCGCCAATAGGGGGGCGCTAAGACCAAAGCTTTCGAAATTATCAACAGTTGTCAATGGAGTCATTATAGAGGGACCTTTCAGATAATAGAGGGGCCCAAGATAAACGATGTCGAGGCCAAAAGCTCTCTATTTCTTGGCTTTCTAGGCACTATGTACTATTTGCACAAAGAAAGGGCTTTTACCATACTCTGAATATTGCTGATTTGCTGATATTTTCCGCCAGACTTAATCACAGCCCAGTAGACGCCGGAACTGACGACAATAGAGCCCTTGCTCTTAATCTGCTTAGCCATGATGCCCACGCCACAGTTAAGATTTAAATAGGGGTCTAAGATAGTTTTTCTCGGATCTGTTGCGCTCAGACTGCGGTCCTTGGACCAATCAAACTCACACCACGGGGCCCACTGAATATCCTGATAAGACAATTGCAACAGTCCCTCGGAATACACTGGTTGATTGGTCACCGGGTCATTACCCATGGTGGTTTCATGCATGCGCGAAGTAGGACTGTAAGCACTTTCATATTTGGCGATAGCCACGAAGATTTGCGCCCACACGTTGGCCTTTTGATCGATGTTGAGTTGGTCGTAAGTGGGACAGAAGTTTGTGATGTCGCTGGCGCCGTTTAATAAACTGCTCCATTCGTTGATTAAAATATTCTGTAAATATTCTGACCAAAGTTTGCGCTCGGGGTTCTTACTTGTTTCCCAGGACAGGGCGGTCATTTTGTAACTTGGAATTTCAACCGGTGGCGTCGCTGGAAGCGGAGTTTCGCTAGAGCCTTCATCGGAAGTTTCAGAAGGGGGATCTGAGGGCGCGACACCTGAACTTTGGTTTGAGTTATCTTGGTTGATCACTGGGAATTGTCCTGATTTCGCACAGCCTGTTAACAGGACTAAGAGCGAAATTGCTGCCGTAACGAGTGTATTGTTCTTTGTGCCTTTGCGGTTCGGTGTCGCGATCATATTGGGCCCCCAAGAGCCTACTAAAGCAACAGCAGGGCCATGTGAGCCGCTTCTACGTTTCACGAAGTGCTTGAATTCGTTAGAAGTTTTTAGAGAGAAATCCCCCCAAAGTTAGACTTTTTGTGTACACTTTGTTATCTGCACAGAACTTGAGCAAAAATACTTAAAATTTTCAGCGCAACTTTTCATTTTTCGAGCTATATGAGGATGCATGATTCACTTATCAAATATTTCAAAGCAGCATGGAAATAAGATTCTCTATCGCAATGGTTCGTTTCAAATCAACGCAGGGGAAAAAATTGGTCTAGTCGGCCCGAATGGCGCTGGTAAGACCACTATCTTTCGCGTGATCACGGGCGAAGAGGGTATTGACGGCGGGACGATTTCAAAATCTGACCGTACGGTGATTGGATATTTTTCTCAAGACATCGAAGACATGCGCGGCAAAACCGCCTTGGAAGAGGTGAAGTCGTCCGTAGGTAACATTGGTGATATGCAAACCCGCATGCAAGACTGTGAAACCAAGCTGGCGGATCCGGATTTGGATCCTGATGAAATGATGAAAATTCTTGAAGTGTACGGCGAATTGCAGGCCGACTTCGAACGTTTGGGTGGTTATGATCTTGAATCCCGTGCCGCGGAAATCTTAACGGGTTTGGGTATTGGTCCTGAAGACTATCATCGGCCAACCGAAAGTTTTTCGGGCGGTTGGAAAATGCGTATCGCCTTGGCGAAAATTCTAGTGTTGAATCCCGAAGTTTTGTTAATGGACGAACCGACGAATCACTTGGACGTGGAATCAATCGTATGGCTCGAAGAATGGCTTTCAAATTATACCGGCGCCATCTTGATGACTAGCCATGATCGTGACTTCCTGAATCGTCTGGTAACTAAAATTGTCGAGATCGCCAATAAAACGATCACTGTTTATGGTGGCAATTACGACTTTTATGAGCGTGAGCGCGACATTCGCAAAGAACAGTTAATCGCGGCCGCCAAACGCCAAGAAGATATGTTAGCGAAAGAGGAAGAGTTTATTGCCCGGTTTGCGGCTCGTGCTTCACATGCTGCGCAAGTGCAATCGCGTGTTAAAAAATTAGAAAAAATTGATCGCATTGAAATTCCACCGGAAGAGGCAGAGATTAAATTTGAATGGCCGGTTCCGCCGCGCGGGGGCGATGAAGTTGTGAAACTTGAGGGCCTTTCGAAAGTTTGGCTGCGCGATGACGGCAAAGAAAAATCAGTTTTCGCTGGGGCTAACGCCTTAGTAAAACGTTTGGATCGCATCGCCGTGGTTGGGGTCAATGGGGCGGGTAAGTCGACCTTATTAAAAATTATTGCGGGTCACGCCGACCCAACAGCCGGTAAAATGACTGTTGGTGCTTCAATCAACCTTGGCTATTTTTCGCAAAATTCTTTAGACGTTCTGGATCCCAAGGCGACGATCTTTGAAGAAGTGCACTCACGCATTCCCAATGCCGGAATGGGTTTTGTGCGCAGCCTTTTGGGCGCCTTCAAGTTTTCTGGCGAAGAAGCAGATAAAAAGATTTCGATCTTATCCGGCGGTGAAAAATCCCGCGTTGTTTTGGCGACGATCTTAGCACAACCCGTGAATCTTTTGATTCTCGATGAACCGACGAATCACTTGGATATCAAATCCCGTGAAGTGTTGCTGGATGCGATTAAAAACTTCCCTGGCACAGTGATGATTGTATCCCATGATCGTCACTTTTTACGGGAAGTGACAACGCGAGTATTTGAAGTGGATCGCAATCAGATTCGTATCTATGATGGTAACTACGAATATTACCAACAGAAAAAACAACAAGAGCAAAGCGCCACATGAGTTCTGACGGCTTGGATTTGAAGAGTTTTAAAATTCCTTTGGGGCGAGTGGCGCCCTTAACGACTTTTAAAACTCGCCAGGGCGACACGCTTTCGTATCGCCTCTATCCAGCCTGGTCCGAAGATTTAGTGATTTTATATCATGGTGTGGGCAGTGACAGTCGTTATATGTGTTTGTTAGCCGCAGCTCTGGCGGAAGCAAAAATTGCCACGGTAGTGACCCCTGATTTTCGTTGTCACGGGGGCAGCCGCGAGCTTTCTGATAAAATTTCTGGTCAGCAATTAGAAATCGATCTGGAAGAGCTGATTGTGCATTTAAAAAGTCAAAGGGCGGTGAGCCGGATTACTTTGGCCGGTCATTCCATGGGCGGCGGTTTTGTTTTGCGTGTGGCGGTTTCAGATATTCGTCAGCAGTTTGCGAAGTTCGTGGCGATTGCGCCGTACTTGCCACCAGATTTTAATGTGCACGTGCCTGGTTACGCCGGCTGGATTACTTTCGATGAGCAGGGTGGCTTTCGGGTGAACATGGCCGAATTGTTTCGTACGGGCCAAGAGAAGCTGAGCTATAGCGCAGAATACGTGCAGGCCGTTGCTCCGCCTCCGCAACTGTTGTCTCGCTTAGAGAATCTAAAGCCAGCAGTATGCATCGTCAGTGGTGAAAGAGATGAAGTGAATCAGGCCATTCGCTATCAGGAGATTTTTGCCCCCCTTAAAGTGCCTGTAGATATCGTGCCTGGATTAAATCACTTAACTATCGTGGCCAAGCCAGCCCCCTATCTTGCTAAGTTTTAGAGCGAGTTCTGAGCGAATTTCAATTCTTACTATGAGATCGTCTTTTCCTGGGAATTCCCTCGTCCGAAATGTCTCGAATTTGAAAAACAAGAGACTGTTTTTCTCAAGATGACTTAGATAGATTAAATTCGCTCCGCTACGTGTGAATAATATAATGTTTCTCTTTAGCCGCAAGTCCAACTCGCCGAAAAGTTATACAGAAAATAACCAATTATTGAACGTAGGTGAGGTTATGAATTTCGAGCTAGGGGCGTTCGCGCTTCGGCAACTGCTGGCATCAACGGTGGTGGTCGGACCGATCTTAATATTGATAGGCCTTTGTTATTATCTCTTTAAACAAGATCGAAAAAGTGTGTTGATTTACCTCGGTGTGGGCATCCTCTTTACTATTTTAGGAGCCATCTGCCTTTACCAAGAGTTTAAGACCGATAGTCGCTCGCATGAGCGTGTCATGATGGTTGAACCCGCGCAGAAATAATTGAATTGCCCTCAGTTCCATGATCTGTTTTAGACTCACGGGGGCTGCATGGAGCGCGCACAAAAGAAGCAAATTTTTAGTTGGGCTTTATACGATTGGGCAAACAGTGCCTATTCGACAACCGTCATGGCGGGATTCTTTCCGATTTTCTTTAAAAAATTCTGGAGTGATGGCGCCGACGCCATTGTCACAACGGCGCGCCTTGGAACGGCGATTGCGGTTTCTAGTTTGGCGATTGCTTTGTTAAGTCCCACCCTAGGCGTTGTCGCCGACCTTAAAGGTTTTAAGAAGCTCTTTTGTTTGCTGTTCACCGCAGTGGGGGTGATTTCCTGCGCGTGGATGGGGTTTATTCCGGCCGGTGACTGGGTTAGCGCGATGTGGGCCTATGGTATTGCCATGATGGCCTTTAATGCCAGCAGCGTTTTTTATGATTCGTTACTGCCTTACGTAGCAGAACCGCACCAAATGGATTATGCCTCTTCGTTGGGCTATGCGATGGGCTATCTGGGCGGCGGCGTTTTATTCTTAATCAATGTTTTGATGTATTTGTTTCCCGAAAAATTCGGTATCGCCGATGGCGCGACAGCTATTCAAATTTCTTTTGTGATGGTGGCCGTGTGGTGGACAGTCTTTTCTTTGCCCTTAGCCAAGAATGTGCGGGAACCAGAAATTGCCGTCAATAAAGACAACGTCGTGAAGTTGACCCTGATGAGTTTGCGTATCCTGGGACAGACATTAAAAAAATTGGTGCGCGAAAAAAATATCCTGATTTTTATGGTGTCCTATTGGCTTTATATCGACGGGGTTTATACGGTAATGACCATGGCGGTGGATTACGGTTTGTCGATTGGCTTTGAAGCTAAGGATTTAATTGCGGCGTTGTTAATCACGCAGTTTATTGGTTTTCCGTGCGCCTATTATTTTGGTGTGGTCACCAGTCGTTGGGGAACTAAATTGCCGATCCTAGCTTGTATTGTCATGTATTCCATCACGGTGATTTTATCGACGGGGATGAAAGAGGCGTGGCATTTCTATATGCTCGCGATGGTTATCGGGATGTTCCAAGGTGGCGTTCAGTCTTTAAGTCGATCTTTGTTTGGGCGAATGATTCGCAAAGAAGAAAGTGGCGAGTACTTTGGTTTATTTAATCTCGTAGGCCGCTTTGCTTCAATTTTGGGCCCGGTGGTGGTGGCCGTTGGTGTGACGGTCACCAGCAGTTCGCGTTGGGGCATGCTGGGCTTGTTGATTTTATTTGTCTCTGGTGGGGCCTTGCTTGCGCTGGTCAAGGAACCGGCGCGCCCTCAGGCACCCTAGGCGGAGTTAGTTCTTATCTGCAGTATCTGAATTGCTTGGGGGAGTCAGCGGTTTTTCCTGTTGCTCCTCGATGATCTTTTTGGCTTTTTTTCCTGTGATCCCCATCCATTCTGGCAAAAAGACGGCGATGGCTACGAAGATCATGGTTACAACAATAAAAAAAATGGTCATGGATGCAATGAGGCTCACAATACTCCCTTAAAGAATGAATCTTTTTTATTATATATACGGGCAAATGGGAATGCAAAAAGAAGTGATGGACTTTATCGTCGGTTGCCTTGATAACCCTGTGATATGACTTACAATCCTCGTGATCACTATTTTCGAAAAGCCAAACAGGAAAACTTTGCGGCGCGTTCAGTCTTTAAACTAGAAGAGATTGATCAGAAGTTTAAAATCTTTAAACCCCATCAGATCGTTTTGGACCTAGGAGCATCACCAGGTTCGTGGTCGCAGTATGCTTCCAAAAAAGTGGGCGAAAAGGGACGTGTGCTGGGGGTGGATCTAAGCCCAGTGAACGTCAAAATGAACAACGCCGTTTTTATTCAGGCGGATTTACGCGATTTAAACTTAGAAGAAATTTTTAAAGAGCATGGTTTCGTGCCACCTTTTGATATCGTGATGTCAGACATGGCGCCGAAAACCACGGGGATTCGCGGAACAGATCAAGCCCGTTCGATGGAGCTGTGTGAGCTAGCTTTGGATGTGGCTCGTCGTTTTTTGAAAAAAGAAGGACATTTTGTTTGTAAGCTCTTTCACAGCGATGACTTTGCGAAATTGCGCGAAGAAATTAAGAAGTCTTTCCATAAATGTGAGGCCGTTAAGCCGGACTCGACTAGAAAAATTTCAAAGGAAATCTTCCTTGTGGGTATAAATAAAAAATGATCCAAATTATTTTTCAGAACGATTTTTTCGTCATTTGTGACAAAGAAAGTGGTGTGCTTTCGACACCAAGTCGTTTTGAGGATAAAGATGAGCGGTGTTGTTTAGGCACTGAATTGCAGGATTTCTTAAAAGTACAAATCTATCCCGTGCATCGTTTAGACTTCGAAGTGTCGGGTTTGGTCATGTACGCCAAAACTGCACAAGCCCACCGCGTGGCGAATGCCTGGTTTGAACACAAGCTTGTGCAAAAAACATATCGTGCCCTAACGGTGGCACAAGATTTTGCGCATATTCCGGCGCAAATTAAAAATGCCCGTGAAAAAATAGACCTTGAGGTCGGCAAAAAATTTGAATGGAAATCACGCATTCTTAGAGGGAAAAAACGTTCTTTTGAAAGCCCGCAAGGTAAGGACAGCATCACCTTGGCCGAGTACTTGGGCGTTAACTCCGAGGGACTGTTGATGTGGGATTTGCAGCCCGTCACTGGTCGTCCCCATCAGTTGCGATACGAGCTCAGTCGGCATGGTTTTCCGATCGTTGGTGACGTGCTTTACGGTTCAAAACGCCCGTGGAAAGACAACGCTATTGCGCTTAGATCCTATGCGATCAATTTTTCTGGAGCCCCAGAACGGGCGCGCTTTGATCTTGCCAGTGATGTCAAAGTGACATCACTTTAGCGGTTAATTTTTTCTGTAGAAAAATAAAAAATATTTTTTTTATCGTTTGCAAATGGTCATGTATGAGAGCGCATACATAATCCTGTTGCTTGTTTTTTGAGGATCGTTCTAAATAAAAACATGGATAACGACTTGTTTTCTAAATACAGATCAGAAGTAAGCGAAGTGATGGATTGTATTCGTCAGATATTTAAAGCTCTGCGTGTGTCATCAAGCCAGTTCGAAAAGGAGCTGGGTTTAAGTGCGGCGCAAATTTTCGTTTTAAAAAAACTTAAAGAAGAGCCCGGACTTTCCATCAATGATCTGGCGGATCGCACGACCACTCATCAAAGCTCTGTGTCGGTGGTGGTGAAGAAACTTGAAGAGCAAGGTTTGGTTTTGCGCGCGACCTCGCAAGAAGATTCACGTCGAGTTGTTGTGTCTTTGTCTATTGCCGGGGACCAAAAGCTCAATGAAATTCCTCGCACTGTGCAGGAGCAGATGACAGATTCTCTTCTGCAGATGCCCCCTGAAAAAATTCAGGCTCTTTCGAATTTGATGAAAGAGTTTGTGCAAAGTGCCGGGATCGCTGAGAAGGTTTAAACTTCTACTTACTTGCCGGCTGACGCAGACTTTTGCACCAATCAGGATGTTGCTTGGTGCCGCCATCATAGGCATAGGCTAGGTTGTTCTTTAAAAGCACGTCTTTCAACGATCGTCCATCGACCATTACATCCGCAAGGATTCGGAAATACTTATCGCGTTGCACGTTGTGCAGCTCTATTGACTTGGCATTTTTTAGCGTGCTGGTGACTAAGTTGCGAGCCATGCGGCCGGCTTCTTTTTCACACTGATTCTTGGTTTTTACTTCGGGTGTGTCAATGCCATGCACACGCACGGATATTTTCTTACCAATAAGGGCAGGCACGTTCGGAATGTTGACCGTTAACGTGTCGCCATCATAATTCTTTAAAACTTCCACGCAGCGAAACGTTTTATCGTCATGGGCACAATCGGTGTTTGCGACGGCTGCAACTGCGGGTTTCTGCAGGTCATCTTTGGCCTGCGAGCTTTCAAAACAAGCGGGAAGAGTTAAAAAGATCAAGCTGCTAAGAATCTGGATGTGTTTCTTCATAGTTAAAGCCTAAGAGCTTCTTTGTGCTTTGGCAATGGTGGTGCACTAGTTCATGGCTTGAAGGTTTGAAATTCGCGCTTGAGTGCGGATTTTATCGCTGAGCAGGCTGTCTTTGATCGCATTTTTCTCTAAAACACTTTTGACTTCTTCTGGTGTCCACGCCTTGGCAGAGTTGGTAAGTACCGAGGCTACCAAACCGGTGACCCACGCCGTGGCTTGCGACGTCCCTGTCATATAGCCGTAGCGACCTCCTGGCAAAGACGACAAGATATGATTGCCGGGGGCGACAATGTCGACCGACTGTGAACCATAATTACTTGTCGCCAAAAGCCGCTTGCGCGCATCCATGGCTGCTACTGAAATAATATTGCTTAATCGATAGCCCGCTGGATAGAAGCCGATGCGGTCGGTATTGCGCCCTTCATTACCGGCCGCCGCCACAAAAAGAATTCCCTTTTTTTGTGCGTCGCGAATTGCAGCTTCTTCCAGCGGGCTTCTTGTGTCTCCGCCACCTGAATAGTTGATGATGTCAGCCTTCATCTTCGTTGCATAACGAATGGCTTTGACGGTATTAAGCAGATTCTCATCACCAGATCTATCCGGATCGTAATACTTCAAGATCATAAATTTTACGCGAGCTGATTTTGCCTTTTGCAAAATAATTCCGGCCACATGGGTGCCATGGCCATGATTGTCTGACAGATCATGGTTATTTGAAGCAAAGTTCCATCCATGGAGATCCCCGGCATATCCATTGCCATCGTTATCTTTTTCGATAGAGGTTTCGTGGGGATTGGCCCACAAGTGTCTTTTCAGCAAAGGATGATTCACATCCATGCCCGTATCTATGATTGCCACGACGATGTCGCGAGGTTCTTGCGCTAAGGAAACAGAAACGGGCAGCGCAATTAATAAAGGAAGTAAAAATGTTGTGGAGTAATGTGCTTTTGTCTTCATGACCAAGCACTAAAGCAATCGCTACGCCAAGTGTGTGCTGTGTAGTTTCGATTTCACCTGTAACATTTCCGAAAGTGTACTGAAATCTCTAAACATAAAAAAAGCCCGAACATCTGTTCAGGCTTTTCTGGTCACCAGAAGTGACTTTACAACTGTCTAAAGTTTTGACACTTCTCCTCTGAAAAACGTGGTTTTAGGCGACTCTTTTGATACTTGTGGGTTTTGCGAGTGTATATTTGTTTCGACCCGTTTGTTTAGATTCATAAAGGGCCTCGTCAGCGCGTTTGTACCAGCTGTCGGCCGATTCGTTGGCGTGGATTTCCGCAATACCCATAGAAACGGTGAAGCGAATTTCGAGTTTATCATGTACGAACACCTCTTTGCGAATCCGCGCCATGGCTTCTTCGGCCATTTTAATAGCGGATTCGGCATTACAGCCCGGCAGGATCACGCCAAACTCTTCGCCGCCAAGACGGGCAATAAAGTCTTCTTCGCGCGAAAAGCTTTCTTGCAGCAAACGTACGCACTCTTGCAGGACAAAGTCGCCGATATCGTGGCCATAGGCATCGTTGACCTTTTTAAAGAAGTCGATATCTAAGATGATCAGTGTCATTGGGTCTTTATCGATGTCGTGCAATTGCAAATAGCGACGAACTTGTTCGTCATAGCTCTTGCGGTTGTGAGCCCCAGTAAGGTGATCCCGGCGCATCGTTTGGTTGGCTTCCATCAGTTGTTTCTTTACGGTCGTTAAGTTCTTTTTGATCGATTCCATGCGCTTGGAACGTCGTTCATTGTCGGCGTTTTGGTGATGCAGGTAAAAATCAATGAACTCTCGGGACCGCGCACGCAGTTCTTCGATCGAATTGGATTCCACGGCTTCCCGCAAATGTTCAAGGCTTTGATTGATATCCCCTTGGGCAGAGTCTTCGATATGCGCTTCTTCGCTTAAATGGTCAGCGAAATCCCAGATGATGCGTTTAAAATCATCAAAGGTGTTTTGTACGTAAGTGTATTCATCAATACGATAGCTAGAAATGAATTGGCGCAAACGGAACAGAGTTTTCTCTGTGGCGTCTGAGTCAGGCTGGACAAGCTCCTTGGCAAAAGTGTCCAGCTTAGCTCGCACTTTGCGCACTTGATGTCCCTGGATCTCAAAGAGATGCTTATTATAAGTGTCGAGAATATACAACAACGTGGCGCGATCTTCGGTCAACATAGGCGCAGCTTTTCCGGCAGATGAGGGATTGTCCGAGTTATTGCCCCAGTCCATATCAAATTGTTCAACTAGCTTTTTCATCCACGTCTTCAAAGAAAGCCTCCTAGTGGCTGCACAACAAACACATGTTCTTTTCGGTTTTTTAGCGCGGGATTGAAGGCGAGGTTCGTGAAATTTCAGGTAAGTTTAATGATGGATTTTGGAATGTTCGCAAATATGTCGATCTTTATTACAGGACCAAGGGTAGAGTTGTCTCTGAACGGATCAGCCTAAGAAGGCTAGGCTGTCCGTTGATATAAGAGCAATGAACTAGTGAGATGACAAGGAACCGTGGAAAGTCGCATGGAAGTCGACGTCTAAAGACACCTCGGTGTTTCGCATCAATGTCCGAAACCGAAGCGCGCAAACGCAGCTTTGACGATGCGATCGTAAAGTTTTCGCCGTTCTTTTTTAAGGAAACCACGGCTGATGTTTCCAGGCTGTCGGCATGGATGCCTTCTTTGCCTAGGGCTGCTGCCAAGGCCATCGTAAAACAGCTTGCGTGTGCTGCCGCGATAAGTTCTTCGGGGTTTGTGCCTAGATCACTTTCAAAACGTGTCGAAAATGAGTAAGGCGTATTCTTAAGGGTCTGACTTTCTGTTGAAATATGACCGATTCCATTTTGTAAATTTCCGTGCCACACAGCTGTCGCTTTTCTTTCCATCGAAGATCTCCTTAAAGGTTTGCCGAAATTTTAGGCCGACGCGGGGTTCTTGCCTAGAAGCCCGTGCGGAAAGTGTTGAGACGCATGATTTTTGTAGTTTCAGTCCCCGAATCTGGTTAAAGTTTTCAGATGAGTTTAGAGAAATTCTTTGCAGACTTAATTGTACGAGTTGAAGAGTCCGATATCGTTTCCAATGCGGGGACCGATGCTGAAGGCTTTTATAAGCCCACGCGGACAATTTTATTGCGGCATTTGAATTTGTTGAAGGACCTGCATAAAAAGCCCTTGGCTAAACCTATGTTGCAGGCTTCGTGGAAGTACGTCGTTGAACAACTGCCTGCGGAGTGGTTGCTTCCTGCTCCTGAGGATCGTGACGAGCTTAAGAGTATTCTTAAATAGCAAGCGACATCCTGACGTGTCGGACGTCTTTCGACTTAAAGAATCTAAAAATTTTTTGCAAAAAAAAAGCCCCGCGATTAACGGGGCTTTTTAGTTTAATTAATTCTCGTTTTTATATTCTGGTGCAATCACTTGTGATTGCGCGTCTTCTAGGACTGAATCGCGGACGGCCTTGTTTTGTGGAGCGAAGACTACGATATCTTGAGATCCATAGCCTTTTGTTAAAGCAAGCGTCGTTGTTTCTTGGGCTTTAAGTTCCACTGTTTCTGGCATGCCATAGAAACCTTGGGCTTTTTCATTTAAAGAGATCTTTTCCCAAGCGTCGGCATGCCCTGCCAAATAGTCGTCATATTCAACGACACCAGCATCTTGGTGAGTCGTTGATACTTTGATATTCAGCTCGCCCGTGTCGGCGATGGCTAGGGCCTTCACATCCGCTTCAATGATCGCAAGGGTGGAGTTATCAAAGACCTGCATTTCGCGTTGGTCGATCAAAGCCTCTGTGTAGTTTTCTTTGGCTTTTGGATCTTTCGCTAAGTCCGCTTCAAATTTTTTGCGGATCTCGCGAGCTGTCGTGCCATCAAGGACCAGGGTCACGAATTGATCACCCGTGTGACCTGGCAATGATTCACCCGTAAGGCCTGCGATCTCTTGATCGGCCTCGCCATTGCCATCAGCGTCGATTTGTACGTTCACCTCACACGCATGCCATGTTGTGGTGGCTTCGTACAACTTCACCGCGACTTGCAGAACTTGAGTGCCGTCTTTTTCAACGATTCTGTAACCTGCGGATTGCAAGTCACAGGCTTTGTTGTGAGCAATATCTGGTTTTGGATCTTTTTTGCGACCGTCTTTACCTAAAAGGTTAAAGATGTGCGCAGTTCCTTTGTTAGTTCCGGCATTGGTTAACACCAGGTCCGCAGCACTGCCTGCAGAGTCTGCAGCAGACGTGGCAAGGACAGTCAAAGATTTGGCTGCCACTTGAGAAATCTGACGAACGATAGCCAGCACAGGCACGTGACCGACAACGTCTTTATCCGTTGCAAGTTGCAAGTAACCATCAAGCTCTTGGTTGGCGTCTTTCCTTGTGGCACCGTTGATTTTAACAGTGACCAACACAGTTTTAGATTCGCCCGCGGCCAGCGTCACAGCATCCGCTGTTACTTTCAAAGCATCAGAACCTTTCCATTGCAGTTTTACTGTCATGGCTTCTTGACTGATGTTTTTAACTTGGATTTCTTTGCGCAAAGTCTTTTGTTTTTCAAGATCGGTGATTCCTAATGACAATGAAGAAGGGATCGTCACAGTTTTGACATCCAGTGACAGACCCACTTGCGCGCGGCCAGCACCTTGGCGGCTTACAGAGTATTGAGCACCTTTCGGGTCAGCAATCACTTTACCTTGTGACATAAGAACTGATTTAAGTTCGTAAGGGCTTAAAGTCGGGTGCTTTTGCTTTAATAAAGCCATGACACCAGCAATGTGCGGACTGGCCATTGAAGTGCCAGAGTTTTCCACGCCACGGGCTCCGCCACCCATATCAGCGGAAATGATGTTTGTGCCTGGAGCCGAGATTTCCGGTTTGATCAAACCGTCATCAGAACGGGGGCCGCGTGAAGAGAAAGTAGACATCGTATCAGCAAGCCATGGTTTTTCAATTTTCACAGTGGTTTTTAAGTTCACTGTGACAGGGCCTTTCGCCATTTCAGCTTTTAAAGTCGCTGCATCTTTTTTAGAAATCATCGCGCCCGGGATTTCAAATTTTCCGTCGCCACCCATAACAAAGGGGGCATCATCGGCATTGTTGGCAACAATAACGGCAACGGCACCTGCTTCGGCAGCTCTTTTTACTTTGTCAGAAAAAGCCACTCCACCGCGATCGATGAAAGCCACTTTGCCTTTTACTTTTTCTTTAAGGGCCGCATCGAAATCTTTGTCGGCAAGACCTAAGAAGATCAATTCTCCTTGGGCATCTGTGACTTCGGCCAATGGTTTTGTGATGGCGCCTTCGATCATTTCGGCATTTAAGATTTCACTGCCGAATTTAAATTCAGCGGCAGGGAAAAGAACGTTTTGATTTTGGTTGTCGACACTGGATGCAACTGAGATCGCATCATCAGAGCTGCCTGGAGCACCCACGATGTAGCCAGTATCACCACTGTTCCCAGCCGCTGCGACCACGATAGTTCCGCCGCGAACGAGGTTTGTGATCGCGTGGTTGTACATAATATGTGGGTTGCCGTAACCACCACCCAAAGAAAGATTCACAACGTCTAATTGCTCTTTAAATGACAAGTCACCTGTTGGGTCGGCTGCGAACTCTAAGGCCGCAATCACGATCTCATCACTTGTTGAACCATTTGCACCAAAAACTTTTAAAGCGTAAAGGTCCGCGGCCGGAGCCACACCACTGTAGGTGTTTAAGCCATCACCAATACCGGCAACAGTGCCCGCAACGTGAGTTCCGTGACCACCTTCATCGATGGGATTTGCATCTGGTTTTGGCACGCGTAAAACAGGATCTGGCGAAGCGGCATTGTACTCAGTGCCCACTAGGTCTATACCGCCCACGACTTTTTTATTGGGGAAGGCTGGATTTGCAAGCAGAGGATTGTTGGCTTTAAAGGCCTCTTCGGTGCCCTCTCCGCCAAGCATTTTATGAGTGTAGTCGATACCTGTGTCGATGATTCCAACACGCAAACCTTCACCGTTGATGCCTTGCGCGTGGGCAAGATCAGAACCGATGAAGTTGACGGAGGTCTTTTCACCCACGGCCGTTTTTGGTGCCACAGTGGCAGCCTTAGGGCGCGCAAAGTTTGTGGCCTTTTCTTGCATGATGACGTTTGGTAAGTTTTTGATTTGCTCAAACGCTTCCGCCGGGGCCCAGATCGCCAGACCATTTAATACCAAACGATAGCGAATCAACACGCGAATTTGCGGAGAAATTTTTTGTAAAGCGGCGATGGTGTCCGCTTGCTCTGTTTCGATCGCTTTCAAAAGTTTCTGATCGATGACGAGCTTACCGTCCTTGCGTGTAGAAGTTTCAAGCAGGGCAGGATTTTGCAGTTTCAAAATTGTGATGATGGGCTCTGCCACAGTCGGTCTGGCTACATAAAGACCATCAAGAAACTGCGCGTTAGGAAGGGCATTTTGGCTCTGCTTTGATGCGGAGCATCCTGTATTTAGTGCAACTAAGAGTGCACTCAGTACCCAGAAAAATGTGTTCGTGGTTTTTTTCATACTTCCCCCGCTCTGATTGAGTGTCATCGCGACACTGAAACATCGAAATTTCGACTAGCGAGGGTTGTATATCCAAGAAGCGTGCCTGAATAAAGGTTTTATTTCGCGGCTTGCGGAGGAATCACATCAAAGTTGATAAATGGTGTCTTTGGTTTTTCTCCGGGTGGCAAGCCAGCAGGAATTTTCTGAGGATGTTTTCCCAGCGAGCTGATGAAGCGATACAAGGAGCGTGAGTCCGAATCCGTCATTAAGTTCACAGCATAGTACGGCATAGGCGGGCGGGCCTTTAGATTTTTTAAGTAAGACACCCATTCATCTTCGCTCAACAAAGCAGCGCGCTCGCGCAGATTTGTGGGATACGTGGTGCCCCAAGGTCCCTGCCAGCCCACCGGACTTCCAGACAGCCATTCTTTTTCGGGCACGTCACCATTCTTGGGACCATACATCGGAGTGTGGCAGTCATTGCAGCCAGCGACGATGGCAAGATAGCGCCCTTGCTCGATGCTTGGGTTTGCGTTGACCGACTTTGTTTTTTTCTGGGCTGATGCCGTCGTCACGATTAAAAGGGAACACATTAAGAGATATATATTCTTCATAGGCAGTCCTTTGTTGTTAGTAAAATCAAGGTAACATTTCTGCGCGGGAGCGTTTGCTATGAATCTCCTAAAAAGATCTTAAATTTTTCCTAAATGATCGGTAGGATAGGTCCAGATGGACATAAAAGAGCTGCACGACTTGATTGAAACAGGCATTGGGATGGTTGTCGCAACCCGAGACGGGATGCTTTTACCCGACATCTGCGAGGGCTATGGAATTGTTCTGTCCGCAGATGCAAAAAGCTGCACAATTTTTATTTCCAGTGCGCGCTCGCAAGCCGCTCTTAAAAATATTCAAGACAATGGCCGGGTGGCGATTTCGTTGTCTCGTCCTTGCACCTATAAAGCCGCACAAATTAAAGGACGGGTATTAAAGACGCGAACCATGACCGATTCTGAACAGCAGGCTTCGGAAAAATGGTTAAGTGGTTATCGAAAAGAAATACAGCTTATCGGGGTGATGAATGAAACGGCCCAGGGCCTTCTTCGCCATTCGGATATTGCTCTGGATGTCGCCATTGATAATATTTTTGTGCAAACGCCAGGACCCGAAGCGGGCAGAATCATGGGGACTGAGTGAGCGTGACCCTGGAACAAATCTCTTTTTGCTTTGAAGGTCTTGTGCCCTCCGTTGTCGCAACTTGTGCGAAGGATGGAACACCGAATGCTTCTTATTTAAGTCATGTGTTTATGGTCGATGCCAAACACGTTGCGACCTCGTTTCAATTCTTTAATAAGACTCGTGCGAATCTTTTAGAAAATCCCTATGCGATGATCAAGGTGATGAATCCCATCAACTTGCAACCCTATCATCTGAAGCTTAAGTACTTGCGCAGTGAAAGATCCGGACCGGTCTTTGATAATATGTCGATTAAGCTTGATGTGATTGCGGCCCACGAAGGCATGGGACAATTGTTTCAGTTAAAAGCGGCAGACATCTATGAAGTTCTGGAAGTTCAAGAGACCGCACCAGATACCACTTATAATCCTGGTCATGTGCCCATGGATGAAGTGAATCTTAAAGACCTGGAATTGTTGCGAGTGATTTCTGATAAAATGGGAGAGCTTACAAACCTCGAAGATCTTTTTGATTGCTCTATGCAAATTTTAAATCGTTATCTGGGGTGGAGTCACATGATCTTGCTGTTGGCAGAGCCTGACCAGCAAACTTTGGTGACTCATTCAAGCTTTGGTTATCCGGTAGGTGGCGTGGGAGCAGAGGTCAAAAAAGGCGAGGGGCTGATCGGGATGTGTGCAGAGCACCGTCGCCTTTTGAAAGTCGGAGCCCTGAGCGAAGGGCTGCGCTATGCCCAGGCCGCAAAAGAAGGTGTTGCTGCCAAAGACCTTAAAAATAAAATTGCGTTACCGGGATTAGTAAAACCAGCTTCGCAGGTCGTGGCTCCTTTGTTAGTGCAAAATGAACTTGTCGGTGTTTTAGCTATTGAATCCGAGGTGCAAGCTTATTGGGGATTAAAGGCCAAGTTGGTGGTCACAACGGTTGCAAACTTTTTAGCCCTGGCGATTCGCGCTCTTGAGGGGCAGGGACGTGTCTTGGGTTCGCAAATCGCGACAGAGCTTCCTTGTCCTCTTCTCGTGTCAGAAAATATTCGAGTTCGCTGGGTCCCTGAAGACGAGCTTATATTTTTGAATGATCAGTATCTGATTAAAAACATTCCGGCGCGGATCTTGTGGTATTTGTTGCAAACTTACAAAAATACGGGCCGAGCTGAATTTTCAAACATGGAACTGCGTGCGGAAAAGTCCCTCAATTTGCCTGAAATTAAAGACAACCTAGAGACCCGCTTAATTCTTTTGCGTAAGCGCTTAGAAGACCAAGGTGTGGGTATTCGCTTGGTCTCAAGTGGCCGGGGCAAGTTCAGAATTGAAGTCTGCGGGGAGCTGATTTTATAAAGAATCTTTGTGCGCATGTCTTTAAAGCTTTTATAATCATATTTGTATTTATCAAGAAATCTTCATTTTAGCTTTTATCCCGGTTTCCGAAAATGAGATGGAAGTCCTGGAGATTGCAAATATGAAAAACAGAAGCCTGAGCTTTAAAATGTACCTCATCATGACCCTGTTGATCGCAGGCTCTCTTGTTATTGCGGGGGTGGGCTTACGCAGTCTCAGTCGTATCAATCAAACAGTCCATTCGATGTCACGGGAGCATGACCGAGTTTCCATGGTGAAGGACTTACGTGGACTTCTGTTTTTACAATTGATGAACGAACGCGCCTATCTTGATGCCGAAACTCCGGCAAAGACTGCGCACGTAAATGAACTTCTAGAAAAGCGTCATAAAGAACTTCATCAAAAGATTGCTGACCTTTTTGAAATTTCGACTCCTCTGGGACGATCGGAACTGGAAAAACTCAAATCCACCTATGATCAATGGTGGGCCAGTGTCGCCGAAGTAAAAGGTTTGGCAGCGAAGGGCGAAAAGGACCAAGCTCGAGCTCACATGGAAGAAGTGGGTGCTCCGATTCGACAAAGTTGCGAGGCCTTGATTGAAAGCACCATTGCACGTAATGAAAAATACATGCAAGACGAAGTGCACGAGGCCGAAGCCGACTATGCAAATGCCTGGACGATCACTTTAGAGGTCAGCCTTGTGACGATTTTGTTAGGTCTTGCGATCGGTACTTATGTTCTTCGTTCTTTGAATAAGTCTATTGGCGGCATTATTGAAGATCTCGCTATGGCCTCTGAACAAGTGACCTCTGCGTCACAGCAGATTGCCTCAGCTTCCGTGAATCTTTCTGAATCTGCCACAGAACAAGCCTCGGCTCTTGAAGAAACTGTCGCCACCATCGAGGAGTTGACGTCCATGGTGAAAATGAACTCTGACAACGCAGGCCACGCGGCGAAAATTTCTGAGGACACCAGTCAAGTCGTTGCCCGCGGCGAAGCTGAAATGGGTGTTCTGATTTCGGCAATGAAAGAAATTTCTCAAGACTCAAAAAAGATTTCTGAAATCATCTCTGTGATTGATGACATCGCTTTTCAAACGAATCTTTTAGCTCTTAACGCCGCCGTTGAAGCTGCGCGAGCCGGTGAACAGGGGAAAGGCTTTGCCGTGGTGGCAGAAGCCGTACGTTCCTTGGCTCAACGAAGTGCTATAGCCGCTAAAGATATCACGGACCTAATTAGGTCCAGCGTCGGACGAATGGAGTCCGGAGGTGCGCAAGTTGAAAAAAGTGGTGCCGTGTTTAACGAGATTCTTGCCTCGGTCACCAAGGTGACTCACTTAAATCAAGAAATTTCTTCAGCTAGCAGTGAGCAGGCCAACGGCATCGCGCAAATCAGTCAGGCGATGAATCAGATGGACCAAGTTACACAAGTTAATGCGGCCTCTTCAGAGGAAGCCGCAGCTTCTGCCGAAGAACTTTCGGCCCAGGCGCAGAGCATGACTTCTGTGATCCATGAATTGGTGCGTGTGATTCGTGGGCAAGCGAAAGCGACGAATGCTAAAGAAGCTTCTTGGCAGAGACCTTCGAGAGTGAAGGTCTCTCGGGCAGCGTAAAACTATTTAGCTTTGGTGTAATGAAACACCTTTCCAGTATATTCCGATATCGTCCCAACAAACTCCGTGTGCTTGTTCAAAGCGCGCGATTTCTTGATAATATAAATCCTGGTGTAGTGATTTTAGCACGGCCGTCATCTTGGTAAACTTGGCAAAGGCAATTGCGTGAGGCTGACAAAAGACCCACTTGCTTTCTTCCGCTACCAAGGCGACAACAGATTCTGGGGCTAATCGTTGAAACTCGCTCCAGTCGGGAATTTGCTCTTTGTGGTTGGTGATTTTGTGGTTGCTACACGCAAGTCGTAAAGCGTTGCTGCGGGCAAAGTCCCAACCCGTATATTCTGCAATTATACGGATAATATCTTCTTGATAAATGATCACGCCATAGTTTGGTTCTAAGTAAGTTTTGATTCTTTCACTTAAAAATCCATAGTCATGCGGTTTCGTTGCTTTGGCTTTGCGGTAAAGCTCGATGCGTTCGACAATTTCTTTTGTGTAAGGACGCCACAGGGCTGTTATGTTTATGATGTCTCTAAAGCTAAAATCCTTTTGTCCATTAAAGTGCTCGGTGATTTTTCCTAAACCTAAAAATTCAGGTACGAACTTTTCAAAATTCATGACCAAAGCGTCCGGGGAAAAATCGAATTGGAAGATCTTTGCAAAGTCTTGATTGCGAAACGGATTTAGGACTAAGTCAGAGTTGTCGTCAATGGCATCGAAGTCAATTTCTTGGTCTAACGCCTTATTTACGTTTTGCACGATATCTAGCAATGGCATTTTAAAGGCTTGAATTTCACCATAGGGAAGCTTTGAGTTGATACCTTTGCAAAAGTCGACGAACTCTTGACCTTTACTGTATTCGACATCGATGTGAAAAAAGGGGCGACGTGCACTAAGTCGTTCTGGAATCAATTCATGCTTTATGGGATCAACACCGGAAACACCTAAGCCATAAAGCGACAGACTTGCCGAAGCACTGCCGCGAGCTGGGCCCAGTTTTAGATTATTTTTCTTAGCAAACTCCAGACACTTTTTAACGCCGTCAAGATAGTCCCTAACATTGGGATGAGCTGTCAGCCACTCGTCTCTTTTTAGGTAGGCTAGCGCCGTTTCCGAGATTTCGCTATAGCGCGTGTGCAAGCCAGCTAAGACTTCTTCTTTGATGTTCTCCATATACAAATCCCTTTCCGTGGCGGTGAGTACTTCACCGATTTTGATTTTGTTGGCTACGGAAAGGAGTTTTTGAATGCGCTCTTTGCGGTCCTCAAGGTTAGCAACTTCTTGTTCTATTTCTAAAAGTCTTTTGTGCAGACGTGCGTGCAATTCGTTTTCTGAAAAGTGGATGACGATCTTGATGTCTTCAAGACTAAATCCCAAACTTTGCAGATCGCGAATGCGATTCATCAGCGGTAAATTTTTTTGATCATAGAAACGATAGTTGTTTTCGCCTCGTGTGGATTTCGGCAATAAACCAATAGACTCGTAGTAGCGCACGGTGCGCGCAGAAACGTGGGCTGATTTTGCGAATTGTCCGATTGAAAGCATTCTTGGATTCCTTCCCATAAATTGACCATAGGCTTTGACGTAACGGCAAGGTCAATAGGGGTGAGTGAACTTGTGAGGACGCTGCGTCTGATCCGGGCTTTTGTCGTAAGACCTCGATTTTATTGAGGTACTTATTTGAGCGGCATATAATAAGGACATCTTAATAATGGGGTGTGGCGATGAATTCTATTTTTAAAATCTGCGTCTTATTTCTTTTTACTGCACCAACGGCAATGGCTGCTGACATGGGTTTGGGACAAGGGCGTTTGTTTTTGGGGTCTGCGAAGCCCAGTCCAACAGAGCTTAATACCGAGCTGACCGCGCAAGGAATTAAAAACATCGATTTAAATAATCAATACGGTATTGAAATTACTTTTCCGACTTTTCAATATCTAAGCTTGGGGCTGCGCTATACTCATCATGTGACTTCACAGGAAGGCAGCTTGGTCCAAGCATATAAAGCAGAAATCTCGCAAGATGGATTGATGGGTGTGGCCCGTGTACCGCTTTTTAAATCAGACATCGTGCATTTTGATATTTTTGCCGCGGGTGGAGTAAATAAAACGACGTATACTGAAAAGAGTGCGACACAGGATGGATTTCTTGAAAGCAGCGCAAGTCCTACTTTTGCTGCTGGCGCCTCTGTGGCGGTGGGTTACCAAAAGTATTTTCTATTTTTAGAGGGTGGATTTGAAAGTAATAAAGTGGAAAGTCTGACTCGCTCGGGGACTGTTACGACGAATGTGAATACGATTGATTTGTCGGGGTCTTATGTTTTGTTAGGCGTTATGTTTGATGGGATTCCGGTGTTTTCGAAGTAGGTGAGAAAAACAACTGCGCTTGTTATTCTGTTACATTTAAATTGGTAAATGAAACACTTTGACCATCGATTGCCAGATTAAAATCTTTGCCGTAACTAATTAAGTCTCTTAGTCCGAGCACGTTAAAGAGTTCTAAATTTTCTTGTGAGACGGGGAATTCTATCTTTGAAACTTTATGGGGCTTTTTTGATAAATCCTTTCTTTCCTGCACCTCAATGAGTGGGACTCCTTTGTGAAACAACCAAGCCGTTTTATGCTTCATCGTATGTTCACTTTCAGGATGAAGTTGCCACCCAACTTTCGTTGCTTTTGCAATAGTGTCCTGGAGATTTAAAACGTCGATCGCGATGTGATGTAAGCCCGGACCTCGTTTGTTAAGAGCTCTTTTATAGGGCCCTTCAGAAATAGCCTCTAATAATAACAACAGACTTGTTTGGTCAGAGTAAGAGCCGACATAGATTTCCTTTGTGCCTTCGGCTGCGAAGGATTCTGGGGCGTTGCAAGCAATGCCCCGGGCACTTAGGATTTTTGCCGACGCTTCCGCATTGGGAACAAGAAGAGCTATGTGGCTGAGGATTGATGGCATGGGGTAGTCTCCGTTAATTTTCTTTAAAATTTTCCTTGGCATGATTCCGGGCGTTCGAATATGGACTGCAACTGCATAATTTCGGTGGCAAAGTTGCTGGAGCTTCCGGTGATTGTTCGTGCGATCATGTTAGCTAGAGCTGTTGGGAAATTATGGCGCAGTTCAAGCGGCGCCCTCGCGTCACTTGAATTCAGATAGCGATTCGAAAACAGGATTGAAGTCTCAAGTGCAAAATCCCTTTCATGGCGACGTTCGGTAAGATAATTCTTTAGGAATTGCTGTTCTAAAATGCAAGATTCCGTATCCATGAAATAGCCAGCAGAAGTTGGCAGGTTAAAGGATTTATCCCAGAACTGGATTGAAAACCCCAAGGACTTTAGATTTTCATTTACAAGTTTGTGATCGATCTTGTCGTCTAAAATTTTAAGGATCAGACGGCGTGTTTTGGTCGAAGTGTCGTGGGCTGTGTAGCCATAGCGTCCATTGAATTCATCTTGCTCTTTACCCCAAGTGTAAAATTCTTCATGCAATTGGATCAGAACTTTTCCGGCGTTGTCGAAATGCTTTACAATGTCAGCGTCGTACCACAACTGATGGTCCCGGCGAACCACTGCTTGTAATTCTTTGCAGTAGGTTTTGTCGATTTCATTTTCACTGATAAAGCCCGAGTCATTCACGTCCATAAGGCCATATTCACTGGAAATGCCATCTTCGTGCAGCCAGCCAAGCTTGTGGTGAATTTCTGAAAGGCGACTAAACGGGGCTGGAAGATTTGTGAAAGAGCTTAAAACTTTTTGATAGCCTTCTTCCACCGGCATGGCATTTAGTTGGTCGAGGATGATTTTTTTGCTCGTGATTTTTTCAGCAAGGTATTGTTCAAGTGGTTTTGCTGAGCGAATCGAATTTCTGCCTTCGTCGGTCATTCTCCACACGACACCACTGCTGCTTCCGCTGTTGCCATTGCAAAGTTCGCCGGGTGTGCAGTTTTTTTTCGTTCTGGTTTGATTCGCCCACGTTAACTTTATAAAGCGCGCGGTCTACGAGAATGCTAAAGCAGACTAGGGCATCACCACCATGACCTTCTTGTCCCAGCAACGAGGATTGCCAATCGCTGACGGTGCCTTTGCTTGCGGGATTCGTAGTGCCGGCGCTTGCGCCGAGAGTTGTGGCGCCGTTTCCGCCTCCTTCTTGGCAGGCTGATAGCAATAAAACGAAAGGTAAAAGTGCTAAGGCGTTCTTCATACGGACTCCTTGCTTAATGCAAAAAATGAAAGACTTAAATTATAAACTTGAGTGGGCTTGGTATCTTGAGGGCGTTCCAGGTATTGGCAAATATCGCGTCTGGCTTTTTTAAGACGCTTTTTGACCTCTGGGATATCAGCCGGGTGGATGGCCATGCATATAGATGTGTGATCGCGTTTATCGATATCTTCGTTCCACAACGAGTGTAGCGCTTTGTTTAATAGATCATCCTGCATTTTTTTAAATGCCAGATCCGTGAAATCATTTTTTGTGGTCGTGTTACCACCAGAGGTCGGTCGCAGTTTGCCTTTTCTTACTTCCAGAAGCTCAAGCGCCAACAAGCGATCAACAGCCGCTTTGGCTTGGTTGACTGTAATACCTAACTTGTTAGCAATCCAATCGGGGGAGTTTTTAAAGCCCTCAAGATTGGTAAGTTCTATCAAAGCATAGTGGTACCAGTCAGAGATAATTTTAAAATATTCAAGCTGAAGATTCTTAAGACTCAAGTCTGCTTCAGATGCATCCGTTGAGGCCCCTTGAAAGGTCGCAAATAGTTGAGGTTCCAGATTTAGTTGAGTCGTAATTTTTTGAAAAACTTGATCGGTGATGCGACGTTGCCCGTTTAAAATCTTACTTAAGAAAGACGGGGAAAGTCCCAAAGACTTGGCAAAGCTTCGTAAAGAATAAGCTGGATTCTTTTTACAGCGAAGAATCAGTTCTTCTTGCAGATATGTTTTGAAATCTTCACTTCTTGTTTCCATATGAAAATTATTGGCAGGATTTTTTGTGTTGGCAATAAGGTTTGGATACAAAGTGTGTCCAAACTTTGGAAACAGGGGCTGGGTGTCAAACGGTTATGATCAAGAAGGTGGGGTTTTTATCTATTTAGGCGAAACAATATTCCGGATTTCTGCAACCAATAGGTTTTTCAGTGGGTTGCGATAAGAGCTTTGTCTTTCCACTAAGTACAAGCCCAATTTTTCAGTCTTATGTAAGGGCGCGATCAGACCCTTCTCTAATTCTTCGCGGATTAAAAACTCTGGCAAAATCGAAACTCCTTGGCCTTTTAAGACGCACGCTTTGCGTGTGATGGAGCTGCTTGAAATAAACGACACGACGGAGCTTTTGTTGTGGGCGTGATATTTCTTATATAGCGGCAGGTCTTCAGCTTTTTCAAAGGACTGACTGTTGGTTGCAATATAAGAATCTAGGACATCTTTGTTGTCTTTAAGCTTAGCCTTAATCACAAAGTGAAAATCAATATCGGCAAGCTTTGTCTTGGTCAGTGTCGTTGGTAAAGAGGGGACGTTAAAGAAAATCCCCATATCGATGTCACCCTTTGCAATGTCGTCTAAGAACAAGGCTGCTGAGCCCGTGTGATGGGTGAGCTTTAGTTGGCTGTTTTGTTTCCTAAGAACTGTGAAAAGGCTATCGACCAATCCTAAAGACAAAGAATCTGAACAGGCTAGGGACAAAGAGTGGGACTTTATGTTTTTCTCTGTGACTTGTTGGTTTAGATTTTCCACAGCATCAAAGATCACTTGGCAATAGTTGTAAACTTCGCGCCCTTCGGCTGTCAGCAGGACTTGTTTGCGTTGGCGTTCTAATAAGTGACATTTGAATTCTTGTTCTAAGAACTTCACTGCACGACTGACCACGGGTTGCTGCACACCTAGTTTTGCTGCGGCTTTGGTAAAGCCATTTTCTTTTGCGACGAAGTAAAAGTACTTAAGGTAATTCAGATCCACCGAGGTTTGCATAGTATATCCATTAAGTATGGTAATTATTGATAAGATATATTTCACATATGGTGTTCATTATGTCAATTTGTGCCTCGTTTCGACGACCTCAACCCCTCAAAAGGAGGCTCTTCATGAAAAGAATGATGAAAATTTCACTTTTACTGCTTGCGGTTCTGCAAACAAGTACGGCCTTGGCGGTAAGCTCTAAAGAAAAGGTCAGCTGTTATTTAACTAAAATTGACCAAGGTTATCCGAATGATTCGATCCCGGCAGTGGGCGTTGTCGAGTTTTCGCTGCAAAAAATTAAAGTGCCTGTGCAGTTCTTTGGTCACGAGCCAAAGATTTGGGAAGCGAATTTAAAAGTGGGGAAAGCGGGTACGTTGGAAGGTGGACACTTTTGGAATATTCAAGTGTTCCGCAATGACGAACAAAAAATTGTGCGAATGACGATGACTTTTGAACCTCCTTCAAACATGGGCTTGCCGAATGAAGAGTCGACTTACGATGCGGACTTTCAGTGCGGTGAATTTATTGGGCGCGAGCTTTTGAGTGAGGATCAAGCAAGGCGCTTGCTGGATGAATACTCCGTCAAGTTTTCTATGCCGGGAGTAGTTTTTAATACTGTGCAAATTCATCCTCAAGCTGATGGATGTAATGAAGTGACTGGTTACACAAGCGATAGAAGAATGTGCGCGGCGGGAGACTATGCCGGGGCTGTTGTTTCTATCAAAGTTTGTGACGAGAAAGTTGTGCGGTCTGGATTTTACTGTAACGACTATTAAGTTTGAAATTCGCCCTTGGTAGACTGGCGAGGATCTTTGTTGGCGGAGTTGCTGGGAATGGCGGCTCCGTTTTTTTTCTCGTGCTTTTTCTTAGTGGTGTGGTTGATGAGTGGGGAAATTGGGGTGATCGACGGGGCTTGAACCCGCAATGGTCGGAAAGGCAAAGCTGCGTTAAGCATTAGCGTTTCATATTCCGCTAAGTCTAAGACGATTGTCCTTTATAATAATGTTTCCAGAAAGAGCTTTTTGATTTTTCTATTGCGCCAGACAGCACCGCTATTTCCACCGCAAAATCGATGAAGGCCTCGGGACGGGCTGTGACTATGTTGTCTTCTATAATTGTCGACTCGTTCGTGAGTTCAGTTTTTTTAAAGAAACCGTTTTCTAAGATCCATTGCAGTTGTGATCCCTTATAGCCGTGGGCTACTTTGCGGTTATTCAAAACTCCAGCTTGTTCTAAAAGAATCGGGCCCGCGCAAATGGCTCCGAGGATTGCTCCGGCAGAGTTTAAGTTTTGTATTATATTATTTAGTTGTTGGTTGCCGATCATAACACCTGGGTCACCGCCTGGGAAAAGTGCTACTTTGTATTCGGAGGGGACGATGGAGGCTAGGGAATGGGTTGCTTTGAATTTCATTCCGTTAGAGCCGACGTGGTCATGGCCATCGGGCGTGACTATTTCTACTGGGTATTTGGAGTTGAGGAGTTCGCAAGCGAGCATGATTTCGAATTCGATGCAGCCTGGGTAGAAGAGGGCCATTGTTTTCATGGGAGATGTTTATCCTAGAGTTTTGAGGTGGTCATTGGAAAATGGCGGGGTGGACGGGAGCGAGACTGCCAGACTCTAAACTTTTGATAGAATTTAGTTTTCAATAATTTCAACGACTTGCCGTGCCTAAACTGCGGGAACTGATGGTTTCAGGCGGTCAAAAATACACAACTCGTCTCGCCATGAAACCGGTGTCTATACGTGACCAACCATCTTTATAGCCGGCGTCATTGACCTAGATTGATGACTCCTTGATAAACACAGTCCTATTCTGTGCCACATGGCTAATAAAAAAATATTTCCCGCCTTCTCTTAAAAGAGTATCGTGTCCAATCCCACGTAGTTTTGTCCAATCCCACGTAGTTTGACCGGTTTCAAGGGGGGCAAATCCCACGTAAGTGGACCGGCTTTGGGGGAAGTAAATCCCACCTAATTTGACCGGGCAATTGCTTACGTTTTCAGCACATTTTCTCCATCTGATCCCATGCGCTAAGCTGCTGGTTTAACAACCAGACTACAGCAAGGAATACGCATGCGGAAACTCAGAAAAAAGGACTTGGAGAAAATCACAGTGGACCGAAAAATCGTCGAAGGCCTTCGCGAAGGACACTCACTCACCGCACTGACTAAATCAACTGGTAAAGGCAAAGGTTACGTCATAAAAATCCGCGACCAGGCGATAGAGCATGGCTATGTAGCCGTCGCAAACCCAGAGAAGAAAATCTACTGCAAAACCTCAAAAGAAATCCCACCTTACCCAGAGGCGCTGTTTCCGCTGCGCGATGGTCGCAGCGAGAAGGCCATTGAAACGGATGCCATCTTAGATCCCAAGCGCGAATGGATCAAGGAGCGCATTGAACTTGGCTGGAGTCCGCAAAGTATTTTTGAAGAGCTTCCGCTCTCTGTCCCGCGATCTAACTTCTACCGCTACATTCACCGCCACAAACTTATGCGATCCGCACCTGCGCGCAATGTGATGGAGCTTGTTCACTCACCGGGGGAATGTCTGCAGGTGGACTGGGGAAAGCTCTTTGACGTCGTCGATCCTGTCACAAAAAAGAAAAAAACAATTTGGATTTTCGTTGGCGTTCTTGGGCATTCTCGTTACGAGATGGCCCGAGTTGTAGAGAAACTCGACTTTGAAACAACTGCCGAAATTTTAATAAGCATGTTTGAGGAACTTGGCGGAGTACCTCGTAAAGTGACTTCTGATAATCCCAAAGTCTTTGTTCATGAGGCATCAAAACACGAGCCGACGTTGAACCCGGCCTTTGAAAGACTGGCCTCGCACTACGGGTTCGTTGTCGAGGCATTGCCGCCTTATTCTCCAGAGAAAAAAGGCAAAGTGGAGCGAATGGTTCCAATGAAGCGTCGCCTTTTTGAGTCCTACGATAAGTCGCAGTACTCTCTGGAGTGTGCACAGTCACACATGAATAAAAAGATGAGTATCGCCAATGAGAGAAAGCACGGGACTCACCTACAAAAACCTTTGGATGTGTTTCTTAACGATGAAGCCTCGTTGTTAAAGCCTCTTCCTTTATTACGCTACGAAGTGGAAACCATCACTCGCTCAACAGTGAGGTCTGATGGTTATGTTCGCTTTGCAAACAAGTACTACCGAGTAGACACAAGACTCAAAGGCGAAATTGCTTTGGTGATTGGTAATTCAGTTCAAGTAAGTATCTACTGCAACGGTCGACTGTTAGAAGTTTACGAGCGCATCCAAGATAAATTCACAAGTAAAGCCTGTAAAGATCATTACAAGGAGTCTTGGGAGAAGACTCTTCAAGATCATGGTCACTATCTGAAGCAAGCAAAAATTATTGGCGTCAATGTTGAGCGCTTTGTAGGAATTATTTTGGCTCGAGGCGAAGGTTTTGTTGATACACGCAGCGTATGGGGTCTTCTGACGCTGAACAAGAAGTACAGCAATGCCGACATCGACAAGGCCTGCCTTTCAGCGCTGGAGTTATCACAGGTAAATTTAAAAACAGTTCATCAACTATTGAATATTATGGCAAAGCCAAAACCCAAAGCTCCTCGTCATGAGGAGGTTTTATCCGCGCAGACGGTGGGAGGTAAGTTTGCGCGCGACATGAGTGAGTATAAAAACCATTTGCGTCTGGTTCATAGCAACCAGGCCCACTGAAAGGAAAGACAGTTATGACAATAGATGTGATACGCGATCAGTTAAAGCAGTTACGAATGCCCGCGGCATCCGCAGAGATCGAGGGTTTAGTTCAAAAAGGAAAACGCAGCCAGGATCTTAAGTGGCTCAGTGAGCTTCTATCCACGGAATTAGATGCAAGGGCAGATAACGCCGTAGAAAAAAGGATTAAGAAAGCCGAGTTCCCAGAGCGAAGAAGCTTTGAGCAGTTCAATTGGGATTTCAATAAAAAACTCCCGCGCGAAAAAATCGAGGATCTGAAAGATTTAAAGTTTATCGAGAACAACGAAATTGCATTGTTTTTGGGAAGTCCCGGCACGGGCAAGAGTCATCTTGCGATTGCTCTTGGGATGAGCGCTGCGCAGGCTGGTCACAGTGTTTTTTGTACGAGCGTAAAAAGACTTGGGACAAAGATCCGTAAAGCGCGCGAGAACAATAAGCTCGATGTTTTATTCAAACAAATTCTAACATCAAAGCTATGGATCTTGGATGACTGGGGCGTCGTAACAATGCCTCGAGACGTGAGTGAGGAGATTTTCGATTTGTTTGATAGACGTAAACACAACTCGGCGATGATCTTAACCAGCAACCGCGACGTTGAAGAATGGCCACAAGTTTTTACCGATCCAATCCTGGCAAGTGCTGCAATCGACAGGATGTTCGAGAATGCCCATATTTGCATTTTTGAAGGCCCCAGTCACCGCATGAAGGGACGAATAACTTTCAACGATATTGACAGCGAGTAGAAAGACCAATAAACCCTCAAAAATCAGGTGGTCAAAGTATCTGAAACGAACCCGGTCAAACTAAGTGAAACGGAACA
>JABWCO010000054.1 GCA_013360185.1 Bdellovibrio sp. | reverse complement strand
ACCTTGAAGGTGGCGGTGCAGAGAAAACGTCAGAGTTTGTATCAGCTTTGACAACCAATATGACCTCGTTTTACCGAGAATCAAATCACTTTGATTTTTTAGCAAGCGTGTTGCCTGAAATCCAAAAGAAATTTGGTAACGATGTGCGCCTGTGGTGCGCAGCTGCCAGCACGGGGCAGGAACCTTACACAATCGCGATCACTGCAAACGAAGCTTTGGGTGACAAGGTTCGAATCTTGGCGACCGATATCGACTTGCAAGTTCTTAAGAAGGCTTCTTCTGGAACCTATGAAGAACGCGAAATGCAGGGTTTGCCTCCGGTACAAAGAACCAAGTACTTTGAAAAAGTTAAATCAAAAGACACGGACTATTTTAGGGCCAAGGATTCCATTCATAAAATGATTCGCTTTGCTCCTTTCAACTTGATGAATCCAAAATATGAATTTCAAAATAAGTTTCATGTGATCTTTTGTCGAAATGTATTGATTTATTTTGATGAAGCGACCACGAAAAGTGTCATTGAGAAATTAACCTCGTGCCTGGCTCCTGGTGGGTATTTAGTTTTAGGCCATTCCGAATCTGGGAATGTCAAACATCCAGAACTAAAACCGTTGTCCAGAGCAGTTTACCAAAAACTATAAAGAGGACCCAGATGGCGCAAAAAATTCGTGTCCTGATTGTTGATGACTCTGCGGTGATTCGTAAGCTGCTTGAGAAAATATTCAGTTCCTGTCCTGATATCGAAGTCGTGGGTACGGCTTCAGACCCCTATATTGCTCGGGACAAGCTTGTGACTTTGAAACCTGACGTGATGACTTTGGACGTAGAAATGCCACGCATGGATGGCATCAGCTTCTTAGAAAAAGTCATGCAACATTTTCCGACTCGAACGATCATCTTTTCAAGTTTAGCTAAGACTGGTTCTGAAACGTACTTCAGAGCACTCGAGGCCGGAGCGATTGAAATTATGGAAAAGCCCTCGATTGACGTCAGCCAAAGTCTTGAGTCTTTGGGGCAGGCGATTATCGAAAAAGTAAAAGCGGTGGCAAAAGCTCGCGTGAATCCTGTGAAAAAGATGGCGCCATCAGGTGGGCCAGTTGTTAAAAATGCGCCGACTTCTTTGGCGCGCACAACGCATCAGCTGATCGCAGTGGCCTCTTCGACGGGTGGAACAGAGGCATTGAAGGTGTTCTTAAGTGGCATGCCTGCAGACATTCCTGGAACTTTGGTGGTGCAACACATGCCACCGGGTTTCACTAAATCTTTTGCTGAGAACTTAAATAATTTATTCCCGTTTGAGGTCAAAGAAGCGCAAGAGGGGGACCAAGTCGTCCCTGGGCGAGTTTTGATTGCTCCGGGTAATTATCACATGGAAATTCATCGCAGTGGTGCCTTCTATTACGTGAAATTGCATCAAGGCCCGGCGTTGCACAGCGTGCGACCGGCGGCAGATTACTTGATGAAGTCGGTTGCGAAATATGTCGGCAAAAATGCCTTGGGCGTGGTCTTAACTGGTATGGGTAAAGACGGCGCCGAAGGCCTTTTGGAAATGAAAAACGCTGGCGCGTACACAGTCGCGCAGAATGAAGAAACGTGTGTCGTCTATGGCATGCCAGGCGCGGCTGTGGCATTAGGTGCAGCTGATAAGGTCTTGCCCCTTGATAAAATCGCAGGCGATCTGTTGCATCAAGTAAATGCCAGAAATGCGGCTTAATTTGAGACACGACCTCTAGATTTTGGTCGTGTCCGCCGATAAGCCATAGATGGACTCAAAACATTTCCCGGACGAATATGTAGCCGTTTCCAGAGATGAATTCATTACTGGCACAACCGTGCCAGTGGATCTTTTTCTTAAGCTTTCTGAAGAAAAGTACGTCCTTATTTTAAAAGAAGGCCAAAAGGTGCAGTTCGAGCAAATGCACTTTGCGGAAAAAGCAGACTGGCTTTACGTGCGCCGATCTGACTATCAAAAATGTGTGGGCCAAGCGTTAACGGTCGCGGGCATCGTAATTGATAGTAACAAAATCAGTGAAGATAAAAAAACCATCTATCTTTCAAAAGCAGCCGATTTTATTTTTAAAGAAATCGAACTTTTAGGTTTCAACCATGCAACCTTGGAACACTCAAAGATCGTCAGCAAATCCATTCAAACCTTGGTTGATAATAAACCAGATATTTCAGCAGTTATTTCGATGATGTCGGGCCTCAGCGATCAGTTGATTCGACATTCGATGATGGTCTCTGCTGTTTCTGTGTTGATTGCCAAGTCGATGAAGTGGACGTTAGCGCAAAACTTAGAAAAGTTGGCTTTGGGTGCATTACTTCATGATGTCGGCATGAAAGAGCTGCCCGACGAGGTTCTGGAAATGCCAAGACATGCGATGACTCGTGATCAAACGGCTTGCTATGAGTCCCACGTCCACAGGGGTGTTGAGATTTTACGAAGTATGCCTTCGATCTCTGACGACATTATTTCGATTGTGTTGGAGCATCATGAAAATGCCCCAGGGCAAGGTTACCCAAGAAGGTTGCGCGATATTAAGATCAACCCCTTTGCGCGCATCGTGGCCCTGGCTGATTGTTTTTCAGAGATCGTCTTAACATCACCCAACAATCCTCATCCCAAAGATGCGAATTCAGCGATTCAGTTTATTGAAGTGACTTTGGGACAACCCTTTCACAAGCCCGCCTTCTTGGCGCTCAAGCAAGCGTTGCAGAACCAATCTGCAGATCTCATTTCGATAAAGAAAGCTTCTTAGACTAATTTAAAAGTTTTATATTTGAAAGTCAGATTGCTCTGTCTTTGGTTTGACTGATGTGCGCAAAAATTGTCTTTATTCGTCATTTCGAAAATTTAGATGTGCCATAGTGCTTAAGAGAATCCTTAATTAGGCTTGGTCTTTGCTTGATGTATATGGTGCGAATCTATCGAAAGGGCGCATCATGCTATCAAAAAAGTCAGTCTCAAAATGGATCGTTTCAGCTCTTTTTGTCCAAGCTCCCTTGGTGCGTGCGGACGTCTTTGAAAAATCGGGTTATCGCCTCGACTCAGAAGTTTTGTGCGATGGACTGCCGCAGATTCAAGTGGGAACTAAAGAGGGAATGTGTGTAGGCCTGCTTGCCGGCAAACAAGATGGATTGAAAATGCCTCGCTATGCAGTTCAGTCTCGTGAAGGTGTTATCTACGTCACCGAGATGGGTGGTTGGGCCTACAGGAAAGGAACTGTTTTTGCGGTTTATCAAAGCAAAGATGCGCAAGGTTTCGAAAAAACTGTGATGGTTAATTTATTCCCCACAAAAAAACTGACGATGCCTAACGGAATCGTGATGGACCCCGAAGGGCGCCTTTATGTGGGAACGCCCACGGGCGTGATCCGCTTTGCCCCGCGTGACACCAAAACGGGTCAGTTTCAGATCGATAAAGATGTGGAAGTTGTTGTTGATGATTTTGCCAAGTCGATTTTTCGTAAAGACGAATACTCGAATGCTTCGGCCTATAACACGATGGCCACCAAATTTAAGAATAAGCATCCCTTGGTACAAATAGCCACGAATCAAGACTTTACAGAGATGTATCTAAATATTGGAGCCCCCTCAGACGAGTGCAACTCGGGGATAAAAACAACGGATGAAAACGGCAAGTGCATTCAAGCAGAAAGTCCGTTAGCAAGTGCCGCCGTGTGGAAAGTAAAGCTGAGTGCAGACAAAGAGCGTAAAGCTTTTAGCGTGGCTCCATTTGCAAGGGGCTTACGCAACTCGATGGCGTTGGTCGTGCATCCTCAGTCGGGCACCGTGATACAGGGTGAAAATGGACTTGATTTACCCAGTGAAGATATTCCCTATGAAGAACTTAATGTTCTTGTCGAAGGTAAACACTATGGCTGGCCTTATTGTCACTCGCGCGGTGAAGTGGCGCCCGCCTTTCAAGCTGTTGTGAAGCCCGAAGCTTGTGCGAAAGATTATGCCTTACCAAAAGTATTTATGCCTGCTCATACCGCCCCTTTAGGATTGTTGTATGCACAAAGTCTGAAGCTTCCAATGCTTCATAACAAATTGTTAGTGGGCTGGCATGGCTATCAAAAATATGGCCACCGTGTTGTCGCTTATCCCGTTGATGTGCAGGGCGTGCCCACAAGTAACGAATACGAAGAAATTGTTTTTTCTTGGAAAGCGCAAGAGGGAGTTCGTCCCCGAGGAGCTCCGACAGGATTAACTGCGTTAAATGATGGGTCCATTCTTATTCTGGATGATAAAAACGGAGCTTTGTTGCGTTTATCCAATGGCCAAAAGGCAGAGCTGGCGTCAGATGAAAAAGTCATGGGCGGTTTTTCTGAAAAGACCCTCAAGGCCTTTGCGCCACTGGTGCCGTTTGTTAAAAAGAACTGCACGATGTGCCATGCGCAGTTTCAAAAAGAAACAGGTCAAGAGATCTTAGGCGAAATGCGCGGAACGATGTTGAATCTTTCAAGCCCCATGGAAAGTACTTTTTGGTTAAAATTAAAGTCGCGGCAAATGCCACCAGAGGCAATGCGTTCGGCTCTGGGCTTTCATGAAAGCGATTATGAAAAGACACTGCCCATAGTCGAAGCCTTTATTAAATCCTTGAACCCCTAGGGTCTTTATTTAGAATGGACACCTGCTGAAAGGTGTCCATTTTATGAAGTTCGCGAAGTCGTTGCTATTCGTTCCATTTATTCTGATCAGCTGCAAAACTAAAATCGTACAGGAGAAACTCATGGCCAGTGAACAGGGCGATGCCTACCTATGGTTAGAAGAAGTCGAAGGCACCAAGGCTTTGCAATATGTCGAAGCTGAAAACAATAAAACGCTGACGGAACTTAAGAAATCGCCCGTTTTTAAGTCTCTCGAAGCAGAAGCGACCCAGATCATTCTGGCCAAGGATCGTGTGCCACAAGTGGAAATGATCCGTGGAGAACTTTATAACTTCTGGCAAGACGAAAAACACGTGCGCGGGATTCTGCGCAAAACAACCCTAGAAAGTTACAAAAGCGCGAATCCAAAGTGGGAAGTTATTTTGGACTTAGATGCTTTGGCCAAAGCTGAAAATGAAAACTGGGTGTGGAGAGGCTCCTCAGAGCTGCCGCCTCACTTTGAACGCACCCTGATTCAATTATCTCGTGGTGGCAAAGATGCAACCGTGGTCAGAGAGTTTAATCTTAAGACGAAAGAGTTTGTGAAAGACGGCTTCAATCTTCCGGAAGCAAAAAATCAAATGTCGTGGAAAGATGAAAACACGGTTTATGTGGGGACTGATTTCGGTCCAGGATCTTTGACGCCCTCGGGATACGCGCGCGTTATTAAGCTTTGGAAGCGCGGCTCACCTTTAGAGCAAGCGCCCGTCGTCTTTGAAGCAGAAAAGACAGACATGTCAGCACACACCTGGGTGCAAATGAATGCTCAGAAAAAATATGTCCTGCATTTGCGCAGCATCGGCTTTTATTCTGGCGAACAATGGTATGAACAAGAGGACGGAAAGAAAATCAAAATTGATATGCCTCTAGATGCGCAAATTCAGGCTATCTTTAAAGATCATTTTCTTTTCATCTTACGCTCAGATCTTGGCAAATTTAAAAAGGGCAGTTTAGTCGCGCTGCCGCTGGAACATATCTCTAAGGGCACAAGCACGGTTGACTATTTGCAGTTGGTTTTCGCACCGACAGATAAAAAGTTTTTAGAAGACGCGGGTGCTACAGAAAATTATCTGATGCTTATGACTTTGGATAACACCCTCGGCAAGGTTGTGAAAGTCACTTACCGTGGCCCGAACGACTGGCAACAAGAAGAAGTCCACGTTGGTAAAAACGGTGTCGTTTCTTTGAAAGGATTTGAGTGGGGGACTGATAATTATTTAGTTTCTTACGAAGACTTTCTGACGCCGCCGACGACCTTTTTGCTTTCCGCAGAGGATCCAAAAAATTTGGCGATCACTTTAAAAACAGCCACGGCGCGATTTAACGCGAAAGATTTGCAAGTTCAGCGATTTGAGTCCGTCAGTAAAGACGGAACAAAAATTCCTTATTTTATGGTTTCTAAAAAGGGTCTTAAGCTGGATGGTAAAAATCCCACTTTGCTGTATGGCTATGGGGGTTTTGAAGTCTCTGTAAAGCCAGCTTACTCGGGACTTTTAGGGAAAACGTGGATGGAAAAAGGCGGCGTGTATGTGCTGGCCAATCTTCGTGGCGGGGGCGAATTTGGACCGGCTTGGCATCAGGCGGTCCAGAAGGAAAATCGTTATAAAGTTTATGAAGATTTTATTTCTATCGCAGAGGATTTGATCGCTAAGAAAGTCACCTCACCTCAGCACTTGGGTATCAAAGGCGGATCTAACGGGGGACTGTTAACCGGGGCGACGGTGGTTTTGCGTCCTGACTTGTTTAATGCCGTTCTTTGTCAGGTGCCGTTGTTAGATATGCTTCGCTATCACAAGCTTTTAGCCGGTGCCAGCTGGATGGATGAATACGGCAATCCTGAAGATCCGCAAATGCGTGAGGCGATCTTAAAGTACTCTCCGTATCAGAACGTGAAAGCGACACAGAAATATCCAGAAGTGTTTTTTATGACGAGTACCAAAGATGATCGAGTGCATCCCGGACATGCGCGTAAGATGTTTGCTAAGATGAAAGATCAGGGACATCAAGTTCTGTATTATGAAAACACCGAAGGTGGCCACAGTCGGTCTGCAAATTTACAGCAGGCCATTTTGTGGAACACGCTGGAGTTCTCTTATTTGCGGGAAAAGCTCTGGCACAAATAGGCCCCCGGATCTATCCGGTCAGGGCCTTGTTTGCTCGTTTAAGACGGGTAGAAAGTGTTTTCACCAACGCTTTCGCCCACGAGGGTCGCGTGAAGATGACGTTATCTAATGAGGCATTAGGAATCGCGATCAACTCCACTTCGGTGATCGCTTCGACAGTTGCTGAACGCGAGTCGTGATTAAAGTGCCCCATTTCGCCGACGAATTCTCCGGCCATGATTTCCCCAAGTGTCACCTTTTCACCATCGTTACCCGCGCAATAAGCACGCAAGCTGCCTTTTTTTACGATATAGGCAAGTTCGGTGCTGTCACCTTCTTTGAATAAAACTTCACCCGGTTGCAATTGCTTAAGCTCATACTGCGATGGTTTTTCGGCCTTGGCTGAGGCATTGCGCGAAGGAATCACCTTGGCCATGCAGTCCACCAAGGCTTGTTCGCGATCTGGTTCGGTCAGGAACTGAATGCGTCCCGCCGCAACTTCAGCAGGGAAAGAGTCATGATCTGCGACGTAAGAAATAATGATTATAGAAATATCGCTATTGTTTTTTTCACGCAGGATTTTTCCGACGATTTCAATGCCTGAAGACTTAGGCAAGTACTCGTCGACTAAGATCACTTTTGGATGAACGTTGTCGATTTTGTATTTGGCCTCGAACCATTCGGCCCCATGAAAAATAGTGCAGTTTTCGAAATGACGGTTCAGCGTGTCCGTGCATTTTTGGATGCGGATTTTATCACCACTAATAATTAAGACGGTGTTCTTTTTATCCTGTGCCACGCAAACCTTCCTTGGACATCATCGCCGTGTACGAAATTAAGACGACATCCTAACGGCTTAACATAATGATTATCTTATAGTCAGGCCCGCACCGCAAGAAGGTGCGGGTAATTTGATTTGACTGTATCAGACTGGGACGAAAGCTTAAGCGTTTCCGCCGACTTGGTATTTTTGTGCCTGTTGATTCCAGAATTGCGTCTGTGACGGAGAAAGCGAGTAATCCATCGAAGACAGCTTTAAGGCTAAATCAAAGGTGTCGCTCTGGACGAAAGCAGCTTGGCGACGCTCGCCTTTGCGAGAGTAGGTTTCAATGCGGTGAAGACCTTGCATGATGTGCAGAGCTTTAAAGAAAATCGCCGCTTCTAGTTTGAAGATCCCCATCTCGTCGCGCATGAACTGCGCCAGACGTGGGTCGACGGCCAGTTCATCATGATTCCATGGATCTTCGCCATACTGGGCTTTTAAGAACGCCATCATAAAGCCCGCGAACAACTCTGTGGGATTGGCTTTGTCAATCCGCGCAGAGCCAAGGCGTGCCAGATGAATTTCAAAGATTTCCATTTTCGTCGGATCCATGAAGACATTGTGCAAACCTGGCAAAATGTGCTCCATGATGTGTAAGTCAAAAAGCTCCATGAACGCACGATGAGGTTCATCCAGGCGTAAGAATTTAAGCCACTCTTCACGGCGGCGGGGCAGGACGGATTTTTTAAGCTCAGCGCTGCATTCGGCAATGGCTGAACGCATGGTTGCTTCAATGGAAAAATGTAGTTTATGCGACAAACGAATCGCGCGCAAAATACGAATCGGATCTTCGATAAAGCGATCTTGGGGATTGCCGATCATGCGCAAAATGCGATCTTCGATGTCTTGAATGCCGCCGCAGTGGTCGATCAATTTGTGTTTTACGGGATCATAGAAAACAGCGTTGGCGGTAAAGTCGCGGCGTTGCGCGTCCTCTTCAACGGTTCCGAAATAGTTGTCACCCTCAACCGTTTCATCGCCCAAGGCGACCAGTTCTTCTTGTGTGACGTTTCTGCGGAAGGTGGCGATTTCAAACTGCTGGTCGCCACGTTTAGCCAGGACTAGTTTAAAACGACGGCCGATCACATAGGCGTTGGCTACTTTTTTGCGAACTTGGTTGGGAAGTGCATTGGTCGCGATGTCGAAATCTTTAGGATGAATGCCGGCCAGCAAATCACGAACACAGCCTCCGACAAGATAAGTTTCAAAGCCAGCGTCTTGCAGGCTTCGTACGATACGGAGGGCATAGTTGTCGATCCAGTCCTCATGGAGCTGGGGTTTTTGCTGTGGTGTCATTGACCGTGAATCTACATCCCTTCGCATCAAAATTCAAACGTTGTTGAGCGCTTTTCTGGGGAGTATAAAAAAAGTCATGGCATATCTTCAGAACTTTTATCATCAATTTTACGGGCCCGAAGAAGGGCAAAAGTGGGTTTTCGTCCACGGCCTCATGGGCTTTGGACAGAATTGGCGCCGGATCATTTCAGGCCTTGAGGCGACAGAGCGCTGTTTTGCCTTTGATCAAAGAGGTCACGGCCGGTCTTTTAAGCCGCAGTCAGGTTATGCTCCCGAGGACTATGCCAATGATTTGAAGCTCCTTGTTGATGAGTTGGGGTGGGATAAGTTTGTCCTGGTCGGGCACTCGATGGGGGGACGCAATGTTTTGAATTTTGCCTCTCGTTTCCCGGAGCGGGTCAGTCACCTGATCGTCGAGGACATTGGTCCAGAGTCCAGCCCCAATGCCCACGAGTATTATGAATATTTGTTAAATTTAGTGCCCAGTCCTTTCGTGAGTCGAGAAGCGGCTAAAAAATACTTTGCAGAGGACTTTATTCGGACCGCGAAAACTCGCGAAAACGTGCAGATCATGGCGCAGTATTTTTATGCAAATATGGAAGAAAAGCCCGAGGGCACTGTGGACTGGCGCTTCTCCAAGCAGGGCATTATTGACTCGGTCAAACAGGGGCGTTCCGGGGCTTACTGGGAGCAGGTAAAATGCCTGAAAGTCCCGACTTTATGGGTTCGTGGTGACAGGTCCCAAGAACTCAGCCCTGAAAATTTCAAAAAAGTGCTGGCTAGCAATTCTATGATTAAGGGCGTCGAAATTCCTGGAGCGGGCCACTGGGTCCATTCAGATCAACCTCAGGCTTTCATCGAGGCTGTGCGGATGTTTGTCGGCGTTCTTTAAGCCCCCTCTTTGACTTTTGGCTCTGTGCTCAGTACTTTGGGGATTCAGAACGGAGTACCAAAAGTTGAAATTCTCAGAGTTGAATTTAGAGTCTAGTTTGTATGCTGCAATCCAAAAATTGGGTTATGACGATTGCACCCCGATTCAAGAGCAAGCCATCCCGCCAGTTCTCGATGGCAAAGATGTCGCAGGCCTTGCGCAAACCGGAACAGGAAAAACCGCCGCATTTGTGATCCCTGTCATGGAGCGTATTTTACGCGCTCGCCCTGCCGCTGGAGACATCAGCGAAGAGCAAAAAGCTTTGATCGAAAAACGTGCATTTAAAGATTGGAAACCACAAAACTTTATCCTGATCCTTGTACCAACCCGCGAGTTGGCAGAACAGGTGTGGGAAAATGTGCAGAAGTTAAGCACCGAATCTGGTTTGCGTGGTTTTGCGATTTACGGAGGCACGGGTTACGACAAACAAAAAGAAGCGCTCAAAAATAGCGTGGAATTTATCGTCGCAACACCGGGTCGTTTGATCGATCTTTATAAAGAACATTTGGTCGATCTGAAACAAGTTCGCGCCATCGTGTTTGACGAAGCCGATCGTATGTTTGATATGGGTTTCAAAGACGACATGAAATTTATTTTGCAACGTGTACCGCGCGAGCGTCAGCTTTTGGTGTTCAGTGCGACTTTAAATTTTGACGTTCTAAATACGATTTACCAATTTGGCTCAGAGCCGATTGAAATCAATATCAGCCGGGACCAAGCAAAAGCTGAAAACGTGAAAGATCAAATCTTCCATGTTGGCAGCGATGAAAAGCCTCAGCATCTTTTGTCTTTGCTTAAAGTGCACAATCCAAAACAAGCGATCATCTTCACGAATTTCAAAATGAGTGTTGAGCGATTGGCAAAATTCCTAGTTGATAACAACATTCCAGCCATGGCGATTTCAAGTCTTCTGACTCAAGCTCAGCGCAACCGCGTGATTGAGCAGTTCAAAGCCGAAAACAACATGAACATCCTGGTCGCGACGGACGTAGCCGCTCGTGGCTTAGACATCAAGGGTGTCGACTTGGTCATCAATTATGAATTGCCGATGGATTCAGAATCTTACGTTCACCGTATCGGTCGTACAGGCCGCGCGGGCACAACGGGCCAAGCTTTTTCATTGGTCGGCGACAAAGACATCGAGTCCTTGGCGCGTATTGAAGATTATTTGAAGCACAAAATTGAAGTGGGTTATTTAGAAAATGATCAACTGATTAAAGAATTTAAAGCCCTTTCGTATCGCGACGAGGGTCATTATTCGAAATCATTGGATCGTGCCCGTGCTCCGCGCGAACGCGGTGGCGGAGACCGTGAACGTCGTCCTGGTGGCGGCGGTGGCGATAGAGGCCCACGTCGTGACGGTGAACAACGTCGCAACGACAATCGTGGTCCACGCAGAGACGGTGATCGTGATCAACAACGCTCTGCTCAAGGGGGGCCACGCGGTCCTCGTCCTGAGCACAGACGGAGTGAAAATGGACCTAGTGCGAGCGGTCCACGACGTCCTGATCAAAGACGTCACGAGGGCAAACGCCCTGAACCGAGAAAGCACGACAATCGCACTGGCGGAAAGGGGCCTCAAGCTCCACGTCATGCGGGCAATAAGAAGCATGCACCGGTTATGGCTTCGAAATCTTTGGGATCTAAGATCACAGGTTTCATCAAAAGATTGTTTTCTTAATAAAGTCGGATGAACTTAGTTTGAAAATAAAAAAACCGCAGATCAAAACTGCGGTTTTTTTATTTGTGCCGAGGGGCTTACTTGGCAAGAAGTTTCAGTGCTTCGGGATCGTTGAGTTCTTTCGCAAAATCTAGAGCGGTTTTTCCCTTAGTACTTTTCAACTGAGTATCGGCGCCCTTTTTAATTAACATTTTGGCGATATCCAGATTGCCAAAATCCAAGCTTTTCATCAGCGCTGTTTCGCCAAGTTTGTTGGTCTTATTGATCAGCGCCGAATTCTTTTCTAAAAGAAGTTGAGCCGTGGCAAGATCTTGAGTGGCCGCGCGAATCAGAAGAGTGTCTTCTTTTTCTCCTGCAACATGTACATCGGTGTTTGCGCCAGACTGAATAAGTTCTTTAGCAACTTGAAAATGACCGTTTGAGATAGCCACGGCCAGGGCCGTGTCGCCAACGTTATTTTTAATCTCTAGGTTGGCTTTTCTCTGTATCAGAGCTTTGGCCATGGATTTATTGTTGCCCAGAGCTGTCATCATAAGAGCCGTCATACCGTTTTCATCCTGGTAGTTGATGTCGATACCCTTGGTGTTTAAGGCTTTTTGAAACGTTTTTTGATTTCCAAGTTCCGCGGACTTCAGTAACGACTTCGCGCCAGAGTCCGAAGCGCCAGCAAAGGCAAAGTTTGCGGTGACCAGGATTGAGAAGATGAAACCAAGATATTTTTTCATAATGTTAGACCTTATCCTCTAAGTTCCACGAAATTTGTGTCCACTTGTAATGCTGAGTCGGCATCGAATGGTAAAGGTCTGGTCGGAGTATATTCAAATCTTTCAGGTCCGCCTTTTTCCTTTATCAAGTCTTTTACCTTTTCGATAATTTCACCTTGAGCAATACCACTTTCTGACGAGGAATCTGTATTCATCAATACAACAAAGTAAATTTCACCATTTTTGGTCGAGACCGTTCCAGCTAGCGTCTTTGCACGATTGACCGTACCTGTTTTTGCAATCATGGATCGTTCGAAAACACCTTTGAAACCGCCCACAGTTGAAGGATCTGCACCTGCAACTGCCATGACGTCACTTAATTGGCGTCCGTGGCTGACCAAAAGAGTATCAAGCTTATAAAGCACCTTGATCATAGCTTCACAGGTAGCTTCGTTGTAAATCGCTTTTGGGCTGTCGCTAAGGTAAGCTGCATTGTTGCCTGAACCCAAGTGGAATTCCATGTCTTTAGAGGTCATGGAAAGTACTCTTTGTGCGAAATTATTGAATTCAGCAGTCCCACCTAAGTTCCAGTACAAATGATCAGCGATATAGTTATTAGACTGATTGTTCATTTTCTTCAAGGTCGCGGTTAGTGGCGCAGATTTGTAAACATAGGTTTCCGTGTCCCGCGCTTTTTTGAACATAGACTTCGGTAAGAATTCAATATTTTTAATTCTGACTGATGGAACGGCCGCTTGCATTTTTATGCCATTACGTTCTGCTGCAGCTCTAAGAGCATTATACTTTGCAGGCTCGATGTTTGTTGCAAAGTATTTTAATAACTGATCTTTGACTGCTTCGGCCTGGGCTTCGATAGTTTTATAGTAAACGGTTTCTCCGCCGACATTGGGTTTTATTTCTAGACCCCAAAGGATCAGAAAGTTTTCGTCGAAAGTTAAGTTTTCAATGTCTTTGATATTGATACCTTGGCGGTTTAACTCAGCAATAAGAAAGTAGCCTGATTTTTGCCCGAAGTAGGGATCACGGCTTCCCTCAATATGGACATTATACGAAGAATTGGTAGCTTTGGTTACGTGCAGCCTGGTTTTAAAGCGATAGTCAGGTCCTAGCTTTTCTATAGCCCACAAAGATGTGACTATCTTGGATATAGAAGCCAACGGAAAGCGAGATGACTTTTTCTTGTCTCCCTCGATAGCTTTATCTTTGGAGTTCTCCATCATCGTACACATAGAGTTAAGATACACTTTGGCCGATGCGGAAGATGTCGCTAATAACGATCCTAGGATCACGTACAGTATTTTTAATCTAAAAGAAGCCATCTATGATCTCCAATCAACGTTGGCCTTCGTTACAACATATATGCCGGGCCCAAGTGTCTATCAGAGCCCATAGAAGTGTCTAACTCTGAGACAGTGACTATTTTTGGGGTCCCTTGGGGTTTCTCTCGGGCCTTTTTGGCTGGGAGGGAGCTTTTACCTCTTGCGCGAGGACGGAAGAGCTCCCGAGTGATACGGGGTCCAGAGAATTGTAGTTGTACTCGATCAAACTGCGGAAATAAGCAGGCACTGGGGCCCTAAAACTCACGCGTTTTTTGGAGTGGGGATGGGTAATTTCTAACTCCGCAGAGTGCAGACGCAGTTCTTTAAGAGGTGCTGGATTTTTTCCAGGAGCGGGACTTTTTCCGTACTTTGTGTCACCCACAATTGGATGACCCTCGCCTGCCAAGTGCACGCGAATTTGATTTTTTTTGCCGGTCCGTAAATTAATTTTTAAAAGACTAAACTTGTCAGTCTCTTTTAAGACCGTGTATTCGGTGATCGCAAGCTTCCCTTGTTCTGCGTTTTGACTAGAATGAACGAGGTAATCTTCATCTTCGCTGAGAAAGCTTTGGATTGTGCCGCTCTTTTTAGCCATCTTGCCGTGGACAATGGCATAGTAGGTTTTTGTAAATGTCTTCCAGTTATTTTTTAAAAAATCCATGACCTCTTCGGTCTTAGCAAAAACTAAAACTCCCGATGTCGCTTGATCCAAGCGATGCACTACATACACGACCTTGTTAGAGCGAGGGTTGCCCTTGCGTACGTAAGAATTTAAAGCGCTGTGGACGGTGTCGTCAGAATTCCACTTAGCAGCCACCGTCAAGGCACCTGGGGCTTTGTTGCCGACGACTATATCTAGATCCTCGTGCAAGATTGCAAAGCCTCGCGGTTGATATTTTTTCGGGATCTTTTTCATGGCGGCCTCAATTTAAAAAAGCCACCTTAACAGATCTAAGGCGAATTGGTACTGGCTTTGAAAAGATTTTCCCTAGGTTTGGTGATTGGTAATAAGGTCTGCAAAACCAGCAACCCAGTCTGCGTCCGCATTCACACACGGTACGACCTCTAGGTTCTTACCCCCGTTTTTAAGAAACTCTTCCTTAGCCCCAATCGCGATTTCTTCCAGGGTCTCGATACAGTCGGCCACAAACGAGGGGCAGATGATCGCTATGTTTTTCTTCCCCGTGCGGGCCAAGATCTCTAGGGAATGTTCTGTTGAAGGCTTTAACCACTCAGCCCGCCCCAGACGGGATTGAAACGATACGCTCCAATGGCTCTCTTGTAATTGCAATGACTCGGCGATTTGGGTTGCGGATTCAAAACACTGCGCGCGGTAACAGTTCTTGGCGCACGCGTTTTTTTCAAAACAGCAACCGTCGGTTTGTAGGCAGCCCGGAATTTTGCGAATGTGACTTTCGGGCAAGCCGTGGAATGAAAATAAATAATGATCAATTGGTTCGTCGCCGACTTTTTCACGGATCAAGCGCGCGCTAGGTTGTACGAAAGCAGCACTAGCAAAGAACGGCGCTAGGCTGGTCGTGGGGATGTCAATCCCCATGCGACCGATAAGGCGATGCACTTCTTTCAGTGCAGAGCCCGTCGTGGCTTCAGCATATTGAGGAAACATCGGAGCTAAAATAAGGGAACTGACTTGAGCTTCTGCCAACTCAGTCAAAGCCTGCGGGATGATTGGGTCTGCATAGCGCATGCCGATTTTAACGACGTAATTGCTGCCCAAATGAGTTTGCAACTTTGCCGCAAATTCTTTGCTGTACACATTAAGTGGTGAGCCTTGATCTTTGATCCACACCTTTTCATAGTTCGCCGCAGAGGCCCGCCCGCGGCGAGGCACGATCAGTAAATTCACCAATGTCCAGCGCAGTGGATAAGGCAAATTGATAACGTCTTTGTCCATCAAAAATGTTGAAAGGTATTTTTTCACGGCAGGCACTTCATAAGAAGGGGGGCTGCCGATATTTAAAAGAAGAACGCCAATTTTACCCATAACGTTTTTCAATCTCCTGTGCCAGCTCTTCACTACGATCTAAAATTTTACTTAAGCCTATGCCGCTGAGATAGTTTCCGTGCAGGAAAATATCTGCAGGCGGTGGGGAGGTTTTTAACAAGTTCACGGCCTGCTCGAGCTGAAGGTCGTAATATGGTAAAGCATTTTTCCAACGATTTACGCGGAAGTCGACAAGACTTTCTGCATGCCCCAGAATGCGATGGCGTTCTTGCGCCAACAGGCGCAGCAAGTCGTCATCGGATAAATTTAGAATGGTGTCATTGTCGATGCCACCCAAAATCCAGGTTTCGTTATATACTTTATCACGATGAGGAAAGATGTACGAATTCATCAAGATCCCTAAAGATTGCAAGTTCCCATCGCGTGGAATTAAACAGCCGAAACCCTTGTAGGCGCTTTGCGCTTTAGCAAAGAACAGAGTGACACTCATCAACGAAGACATCCGAATTTTCGCCAGAAGGGCGGAAGTGGAGGGAGCCGTCTCAGCCAGCAGGCTTGCGGCCCCGGCTGCCGAGGTCGCGATGACCACAGGGTGTTGTAAGGATTTTAGATCTATGCTTGAGTTCAAGTGAATCTGCACGCCGAGGGCGCGCAGTCTTTTTTCAAGATGGTCGACGATATTTTGCATGCCTTGAGGGCCGCTCATCAAGCCGCCATAGCGATTCTTCTTCTTGCGATGAAATAGCGGGCCCAGAATTAACGAAGCACTGAGGCCTCTGACATCATTGCCGTAAATGCCTTGCATGGCCGGGCCAAGAATAAACTGAGTCGGCGCAGATCCTAAATTCCGATCGCCCCAAGTTTTCAAGGTTTCCTGGGGGCGGGGGGCAAGGGCCTTTTTCCCACGGAGCATTTTTGTGCCGAGACGAGAAATGAAACATAACGTTTCCCAAAAACTCAAGGGCCACCGGCGAGGTGAGTCGCGAAAAAGAAATCTTTTTTTTGCAGTTTCTAAGGGCAGAACTGGGGTCAGACCCAATTCTTGAAATAGTAGTTCCACTTGATCCGTGCGAATCAAGGCGTTGGCTGCACGTTCGGCAATACCGCTGTCTAAAATATCTGTACCCAGCAAGCCCCCGACCCGCGGCGACTTTTCATAAAGATCGACATGGAATCCTTTTTTTGCCAGTTGCAGGGCTAACGTCATCCCCGCAAAACCCGCACCCATGATGCTGATTTTTTTCATATCGATTGCGAAAATATTTTTGTTTGTGGTTGTTTGGCCTTTAAACGCTCGTCAAAGAAAACACAGACGTTGCGTAAAAACGGTCGTCCCTGTTCTTTTACGATCAGTTTGTGATCGCGGATTTCAATCAGCGAATCACTTAGCATTTCAGATAAGAATTCTTGCGAAGCGCTCTCATCCGCTGCATTCGTAAAGGTCACCTCAAATTCCGTCATTAACTTTAAAATCTGGTCACGACGAATTTGATCCTCTTTGGTCAGCACGTGTCCACGCAATGTCGGCAACTGACCTGCACGTAAAGACGATTCATAAAGGGGCAAAACTTTTTCATTTTGATGAAAGCTATACGGCGTTTCTGAAATAGCCGAAACTCCCATGCCTAAAAGCACGTCCGTGCGTTGATCGGTATAGCCCATAAAATTACGGTGCAAACGCTTTTCATTCATGGCAATGCACAAGTTGTCTGTTGGCAAAGCGAAATGATCCATGCCCACTTCGACATAACCAGCTTCCAGTAACACTCCGCGGGCGATTTCATAAAGAGCTCTTTTTTCTGAAGCCTTTGGCAAGTCCTCATCTTTAAACAAGCGCTGGGCTGGTTTAATCCACGGCACAAGCGCGAAACTATACAAAGCAATACGATCTGGACGCAGTTGCACTGTGGCTTTGGCAGTTTCTAAAATGGATTGTGGGGTTTGTTTTGCCAGCCCATAGATCAAATCAAAATTCACAGATGTATAACCCATTTCGCGAGCGGCCGAGGTTAAATCCGCAGTGATATGCAAAGGCTGAATACGATTTACCAGACGTTGCACTTCTGGATTGAAATCTTGGACCCCCATGCTGACCCGAGAAAATCCCAACTTGCGTAAAGCTTGCAGTTGTTCTTTGTTGGTACGGCGAGGATCGACTTCAATGGATCCTTCAAAATCGTTTAGATCGACTTTGGCTTGGGTCAGAATCGGTTGCAATAAAGCCGTCAAGGATTCTGCAGAAAGGAAGGTCGGTGTCCCGCCGCCGATGTGAAGATGCTTTAACGGCGTTTGTAAAAGCTCGGGAACTTGTTCGCTATAAAGCTGCCATTCCTTCAGCACCAAATCGACATAATGCATTTCGCGCTTATGATCTTTGGTAATGATGTTATTGCATCCACAGAAAGTGCAAAGCGATTCACAAAAAGGAATATGCATATACAATGACCAGCCCCCTACGGAACTGCTCAGCGTGGATTTTAAGTAGGCTGTCCATTGTTCTCGGGTGGGGTTCGTGTCCCAATAGGGAACCGTGGGGTAAGAGGTGTATCGAGGTGCCGGAACGTCGTATTTGGCTAATAAGTCTTTCATGATAACTCCTTACGAACGGTTTCAACGAACAATTGCACATGGCGCTCTGGAGTTTTCGGCAAAACGCCATGACCTAAACCACAAACCCAACCGGCGCGTTGTTGTGGCGTCATTTCTTTCATGGGGGCTAAGAAGGTGCGCAAAGATTTTTTAAAGTTCGCTTCGTCCATAAACAACAAACTTTGGTCAAAGTTGCCTTGAACGAACCCCTTGTTTTGCACCTGGAAGCTGTCTGGTAACCAACAACGGTGGTCAAAACCTTGGCCTGCCCACGGCAATTCTTTAAAAGTGCTATTAAAGAATACTGGTTGTGTGCCCTTAGAATAGTAACCCAGCTTGTGAGGGTATTCCTGGGACAGTTTTTCTAAGACAGGCTGAATGTATTCCTGAAAGAACAACGGTGAAACTTCACCGGCCGCGGTATCAAAGATCATTACGACCTCGGCACCACCTTCAAGTTGCAAACGAATATTTTCTTTCAACAACGGATAAAGTTTTTCCAGAAAATCAGGGAACAGGGGCGCTTGAGCTTTGGCTTGAATCAAGGAGCCCGCGTGCGAACCTTCGACCGCATAGACAAACAAGGTCCAAGGGCCTCCGATAAAGCCAATCAAACTTTTATTGCTTGGTAAAATGGCGCGGGTGGCCTGCATCGCCTGCTTTTGAAAGCCCATAAAATCGATGGCTTTGTCTACGGGACCGAGCTTTTGAATGTTTTCTGCACTTAGCTTGAATTCTAGCTGCGGACCGTGGTCCGTGTAACCTAAGCCCATGCCCAAAGCTTCTAACGGAAACAAGATGTCCGAAAATAAAATGGAAACATCAAAGTCGAATTCTGCGACAGGCCCCAGGGCCACCTGGGCCGCTAAGTCTGGATTCTTGCAAAGTTGCATAAAAGAATTTTGAGCACGCAAACCTTGATAGTGCTTATGGTAGCGCCCCGCTTGGCGCATGAACCAAATAGGCGGGACGTTCTGAGCAATGCGCTGTAAAGAGTTGTGAAAAAGTGAGTTCATGTGTTTTCCTCCAAGGACCATTGGTAACCGACGCCGCGTACGGATCGAATGTGTTTTTCGCCGTCATCGCCAAGAAGATGTCTTAGACGTACGATGATATTGTCCACCGTGCGATGACTTGGATTTTTATCAATTCCCCAAACTTCATTCATGATTTCGTCACGACTTAAAATTCTCGGAGACTTTTCAACAAGCAACTGCAAGATCTTCATATCCGTGACCGGTGGATATTCGATCTTGCCGGATTTAAGCTGCACCGAAAGAGTGGTGAAATTAAGAGTACACCCAGCCAGTTCTATTTCCCGAGCAGGCGCATGGGCGTCTAATACGTGTTTGACCCGAATCAGTAATTCTTTAAGGTGAAAAGGCTTAGGAATATATTCTTCTGCACCCAGTTCAAAACCGCGCAACCTCGACTCCGCATCGGCTTGTGCGGTCAGAAATAAAAATAGCACTGGCGAGACCTGTTTGATTTTTTCGGCCAATTCAAAACCGTTGCCGTCGGGAAGGCCGACATCAAGTAAAATTAAATCAAAGTCTTTGCTGGAGGAAAAGGTGCTCCAGGCCTCAGAAAGATTCTTGGCCCAAACAACTTCATATTCTTTTTGCAGGCGTGTGGTCAGGGTTTCGCCTAAAGACTGATCATCTTCGACTAAAAGAATTTTTCTCATAAGAAGCGTCCCTCCAGCTCAATCACGGATGTGAAGCCTGAGTTGTCTTTTGATTCAAATGACAAAGAGCCCTTCATCTTTTCAACCAAACGCTTAGAAATTAACAACCCGATTCCATTACTGCGTGCATCTTTCGACGTTAAGATCTCTGCGCCCAGCTTTTTTAAGGGGCCTTTGAAGCCTAAACCATTATCCTGGATGCGCAACTCAATGCGAGATCCCGTTTTTTCCTGAACTTGAATGCGGATCACGCTGGCTTTGCCGTGGACGATAGAATTTTGCAAAACATTTCTCAGCAAACTCAGTAAAGCTCTGCGATCACCCGTCAGGACAACTTTTCGTTCCAGTTGAATCGTCAATTCAGGAAACTCACCGCGCAAGGTTGAAATTAAGTCGCCAAATGAAATTTCTTCTTTTAACAGAAGGCCGTGTTCTAAGGTTGCCAATTGCAAAGAATTTTCCAGTTGTAAATCTAAACGGTGAATGTCTTGGATCAAACGTTTCATCACCGGTTGGGCATTGCCCTGAACTTCTTCTTCTAAGACTTCGGCTTGCAAGCGAAGGCGAGCTATCGATGTCTTAATGTCATGACTGAAAGTGGAGAAAAAGAAACGCAAGCGTTGATGGCGAACTTGATCGCGATAGGTAAAGATCACCAGCGCAATCCCGCCCAGTAAGATCGCAGCTAAAAGGATGGACCCTTCCCAGGCAAACATTCGATAGGAATTTTGCAATTGTTCTAGGTTGTCCTGGCGAGAATCCCTGTGCATTAAAAAGAATACCCACCACCAGGTCACCAAAGAAAACGTAAAGGCAAACCAGATCACGGCCAGGGCAGTTTTCAAATGAGATTTTGAAAAGCCGTTTTTCATATTAGTCGACCGATTCTAAAATCAAAGCCGCCGCTTGATCTAAAAGGTCATCCGTATGCGCTAGAGAAACAAAACCAACTTCGTAAGCATTCGGCGCAAGGTATACGCCCTTATCCAAAGACTTAAGAAAAATATTTTTGAAATGAAGGCTTTGGTTTGCGGGTATTTGCTCCACGGTACGAATTGGTTCAGAACTTGTGCCATGAATCCAGAATAGCGAAGCTGTATGACTGACCGTCAAGGGTAAACCTTTTTTTTGCAATCCTTCATTTACAGTTTTGGCAAAACGTTCGGTGCGCTTTGCCAGAACATTCCAGCCATCTAAGCGCTGCATTTTCTTTAGTGTAGT
>JABWCO010000053.1 GCA_013360185.1 Bdellovibrio sp. | reverse complement strand
ATGGGAAAGCTTGTTTCTGGATCGTTGATGCGGGATACGACCTCGCCGTCACGAACAATCATGATCTCAAAGAAATCTTTTGGCTTTAAGGGTAAACTTACTTTTAAAGTCATGTTCTTGGAGAGTTTTACTGAAGACCCCATCAGGTATGATCGTGTTTCGTCTTCAATCGTCGCTACGAATCCTTTCGGATCACCCAGCATATCTAAAGAGATATAAAAGTTCCCATTCTTAAGAGCGCTAAAAACCTTCTGACGATCGTTATTAAAGCTTCCTGTCAGCTCTGAACGCAGCAAGATGTGATTGCTCATGAACTCAAAAGATCTTTTGTAGCTAGGAAAGCGAATAAAATAATTTGCTAACGGAATGACTCGAGCAGATGCTTCTGTCCCTCCGTAAACGACGGCGCGACGTTGTTGACTCAGCTTATCGAGCAATGCGATTTCGTCAGTGGGTTCAGTATACAAACGCAAAAAGGCCAAACGCTGATTGAAGGGGTAAATAGCCAAGCTCCAGATGGTAGAAAGTTTGGATTCTTCCCAGGCGCGATTGATCAAGCTTTTCATATTCAGCAATTCGAAGCCATCAAGTCCCGTCGGTATTTCGCCGTTCCATGAATAGCCGGCCTTATAAGGATGAGCAAGAATGGCCAGGGTGTCTTTGCTGTCAGCCGTTTTTTGCGACAGTAAATCCGCAAGCTTAACTTGGGCTTCGCCAAGGTTCTCGCCGATGCTTTCTTGTTTCAAAGAATAATAAATTAAGCGCGAATCTAAATAACTGTACTTGCCCGCAGAAAAAACCAAAAGGTTGCCGTGGTAAGATTCGAATGTCGTAGGAACGTTGAACGTGTTTAAGTCCGTGAACATCAAAAAATCTAAGTTCGCAAGTTTCGCTGATGCAATAACAAAACTTGAAGGGGCGGAGCCAATACTTAAATCAGTGTGGACGTTTAAAACACCTTTATAATCGTTAAACGATTGTGAATGACTGCGTGTAATCTGTGTTGGAATCACAGAGATATCGTACTGATTGATATAAAATCCGTACAAAAAGTATGTGACTAATAAAAATGAAGCAAAAACTAATGACTTCATGGTCGCGTAAATTCCAACAATTCAAATTCTAAAGATACATCTTTGATCTTTTTCATTTGCCATTGTTGTTCGGAAATCCACGAAGGTAAACCATTTGTCGGGCGCTTCACTAAATAAAAATGATTTCCCAAGGGCTTTGATTCAGGCAGCGTATCAAAAAAATCAAAGCGGCTGATGCCCTGCAGTTTGTAGGTCGGAACTTTGCTAAAATACCAAATAGATGAGGCCATTTGGTATGTACTCGCATAGAGCGGCTGAAACTCTTTGGCGACCTGACTTAGTTCGCGAAAGGCGTAGGGCTCATTTATTTTTTCATTCATGGTTCTAAGTGATGGTGTGAAAAGAGTCGCAATGACGATAGCGAAAATGGCACCCCAGAAATACAAATAATAACGCGACCATTTTTGCGTTGCCGGGTAAAACAACGCCAACGCAATGAATGAGGGGTAAGCAATGATCGGCCAGTTGGCTTCCACAGATGCTCTGAACGATGTCACAAGAAAGAAGAGCAAGGGCCCCCAAGAAAAATAATAAAGCCAGCGCAAAGACGAAGGAACCTTGGCGCGAAGTCCCGCCCAAAATACCAACGGAAAAAGAATTAAGATTTGACCTAAAAAATACGACCAAGTCCACTCGGGATCATAGGATGTCTTTTCAAGACCGTGCTTCAGCTGAAACTCAAATGAGGCGAAATCATTTAAGTAGTTCCACAAGATGACGGGCGTACAAAATATCAATCCGGTAAGGAGTGTGAGAAGAACTCCAGGGACACGTACATCTTTCCATTTCTTTTCCGCAGTAAGATAAACGAGCAGGCAAGGTACAAAAAGGACAATGTGGTATTTGGCACAAAAGCCCAATCCTAACGAAGCACCAAGTATCAAATAGGCAGAGAGAGTTTTTTCCTGAAGAGCTTTCAGTGCGAACAAAATTGCGAGTGACCAGAAAAACAATACGGGTAGGTCGGGCGTGATGATGATCGAGCCAAATCCCAAAAGAGGCGAAAAGAGGACCAAATAAGTCCACAATTTGATTTTGCCAAAGTCCACATGCTTGCGAAGAATGAAATACCACACGGCAATCATGCCATGACCCAAAAGAACCGCGGGCCAACGAACCGCATTGGCCAGAGGCTCTAAAAAATGACCAAGATAAAAGAGCCAAGACACCATGGGTGGGTGATCGAAATAGCTGAGCTGCATTTTGTGCGACCAAACCCAGTAATAGGCCTCATCTGCACTTAACGGCAGCAACGCAGCTAAAACAAACTTGAACAGAAGGCTAAGGCCCCAAAGGCGCCAGAAATTTTTCAAACTTAGTAACTCAACTTAATAGACTTACCAAGATCGCCGGGAATACCAAGCTCTTTGCCGTTCAAAATTAAATTCACAGCACCACCATTTGAAAAATTAATTTTCAAACCGCTCTTGCTTTTGAAGGTATGAACTTGTTCTGCCGACAATTTAATTTTCTGCGTTTTGCCAGTGGGCGAAGAATATTCAATTTCTACAGTATCAAGTGCTTCAACGATCAACTCTACGGGCTTACCAGTTTCTTCTTTAGGTGTGGGCTTGGGAGTTGGAGTTGGAGTCGGTGTTGCTGTTGGCGTAGCGCTTGTCGCCACAGTAGCGGCCGGGGTTGCTGCGGTAACGGACGGCACTGATGGCATTACAGAAGGTGTCGGGGTCGGCGATGGCTTTGGCGTTGGCGGCACTGAAGCAACTGGAGCAGGCGTCGGAGTCGGCGTGGGTGTGGGCGTGGGTGTGGGGCTTGGTGCCGCAGCTGTAGTCATTGGGTGCGTCGATTCTGACTTTGGCGCAGGTGTTGCTGAAGGAATTGTCACTGGGACTGTGGTTGATGGCGGAGCAGATGTTAGCGGCTCAACAGGCTCTGTGGTCGCAGGGGTTTCCACCTCACTAACGGGCGTTGCGCCTTCCATAGTTTGCGCAACTTCACTACTTGGTACTTCAGCTTCTTTCGAATACTTGTCGATCATCTTTTTTGTAAAGAAAATCAGCCCCACCAGGACTGCACTTAAAACAGTAATTAAAATCGTTCTATTTGTTTTGTTTTCTTGCAGTGATTGTAGGCCATCAGCTTTGTTTGTCTGCGGTGTGGTCGTTTTCTTTAGGGCTGTCGGCGCTGTATTTTCTGCCACGGCTTTTTCGGTTTCGCCCGCGTTGATGGCAGAAGCATCGATTTTGCCGTCATCTGAGGGGCGAATATAAGGTTTTGGGCGAGTAGAGCCCATTTCTTCATAAAAACATTCAAGAACTTTCTCAGAATCCAAATGCAGGAAGTTCGCATAACTTTGCACGAAGCCACGTAAAAAAGTTTTTGCCGGAAGATTTTGTTCATTGCCTTCTTCGATGGCCCTTAGAACTTTACTGCTGATTTTTAAGGAAAGACCGATCTCGTGCAGTGACAGACCTTTTTCTTCACGGGCTTTCCTTAACATTTCACCAGTTTTTTTCATTTAGTGTCCCTTTCGAAGCAAGCTAAGCATGCCCTTAGCCTTGTCGCGATACTTACCGGTTGGATAATATTTAATAAGCTCTTCAAAGCGCGCCACCGATTTCGATTTCTCACCTAACCGATAATAAGCCAAAGCACTGTAGTAGTGAGGTTCATCAAAGAGGTTCTTTTGGCAAAAACTAATAGCACGATCCAAGGACTCTGCGGCTTGGGCATAATCGCCCACTTCAAAATAAGTTCGGCCAAAGTAAGTGCTGGCCGTGCAATCATCCGGAGTCGACTCTAGAACCTTGGCAAAGGCACTGCGTGCTTCGGGATAAGCTTTCTGATTAAACTTTGCTAGACCTAAGTTGATATAGGCTTTTCCCGGGGTCGGGTAAGTTAGATCGTTCATCACAACTTGCAATTCTTTTTCGGCGTTAGCGTACTGACCTTTTTCGATCAAAACACGCGCTAAGTTGTTGCGACCTTCGGTGTAAGTGCTGTCCAAGTCCACAGATTTGCGCAGATGTTTTTCGGCCAAGTCATAACGCTCGCGGAAAAAATAGACCAAGCCCAAATTATTTTGAATCACGGGATTCTTCGGGTCTAGTTCTTGGGCTCTTAACAGCTCACGAAGGGCGTCTGGATAATTACCGCCATTAAGTTGGGCGGAGCCTAACCGAAGATGAAGTTCTGCTTTTTGTTTGTCTTTTTCTCCCCAGCTGGCGCAGCCCAACATGGAAAGAGTGCAAAGTGCGATAATCCATTTACGCATGCTAAAAAGGTATCATTTGAGAGCTAAGAGTCAACCCTCAGCTCGGCGATAGTCTCAACGTGGTCTGTCTGTGGGAACATCTCGAAGGTTTGCACTCGGTGGAGAGTTGCCTTCACTCCCAATTTCTGTGTCCAAGCAAAGAACCACTGCAGGTCTCTGGCCAGGGATACAGGGTGACAACTTATATAAATGATCTTTTTGGGCTTTGTTTCGGCCAAAGTTTTCATAATCAGCTCGCTGGCGCCGGCGCGCGGCGGGTCCAAGACGACAAGGTCATTCTTTGTGATCTTAGCTTTGCCGATATAGCTATCCACATCGGAGCGGTAAAACTGCACCCGAGAGTTTGTTTCGGCCTTTTTCTGTCCACGCGCTACCAACTTGGGATTTAACTCAACAGCGATAATTTGTGACTGCGAATACTTTTCTGCTAAAGGAAATGTAAAGTTGCCAGATCCAGCGTAAAGATCGAATACGTTCTGGAAGTTCTCAGTTCCGGCCCAACCCAGTGCGGTATTGAGCAAGTCTTCGTTCTGAAAGCGATTCACTTGCGAAAAACCCACGCCGTCATCTTCGTCGGTGATCAGGCCATGGCGAACGGTGCCATCATCAGCAAGGTACATTTCAAGACGTTGAAGATCTTTCGCATTTTTTTGCGCGACCCAAGCGCGAACTTCTGGAAACCGATTTGTTAAAATTTCTTCCGTGATAAGGCAGTCTTGAACCTCAACAATTTCGTGAGAATTTCGCGCAAAAAAGCCGAAGCGACCGTTTTTGAACTTAGGCTGAATGCGGTTGCGATAGCGTAAAGACAGGGGACTGGCCTTGATCGGCAAGTATTCGAACTCCAACCCACGAGTGAATTTCTGCAGTGTTTCTAGGACCAAAATTTGTTTTTGGCGACGTTGTTCATCTTCAGTGATGTGTTGCCAGTTGCAACCGCCGCAACGATCCGCTACAGGGCAGGGTGGGGCTCTGCGTGTTGGACTGGGCTTTAGTACTTGCACTAGCTTTGCTTCTGCAAAGTTTTTCTTCACCAAGGTGATTTCAACTAAGACTTCTTCATTGGGCGCTACTTGAGGAACGAAGATAACCATTCCTTCGTGTCGTGCAACTCCAGCACCGCCAACGGCAAGTTTTTCGATATTCAGTATAAGCTTTGAACCAAGAAGGGGAGCTTGCGCTCCCCTCTTGTTAATTTTCGCATTCATTAAAAGCGTAAATCCTTACGAACTAAACGTTGCAGATTTCGTGCTTTTCGAAGAACAAAGCAAGTTCACGAGCTGCAGAAGCTGCAGAGTCAGAACCGTGAGCCGCGTTTTCGCCAACGTTGTCACCGAATTTAGCGCGGATAGTTCCTGCGTTAGCTTTTTTCGGGTCAGTAGCACCCATGATGTCGCGGTTTTTCATAACTGCGCCTTCACCTTGCAAGCACATCAAGCAAACTGGGCCTGAAGTCATGAAAGATACAAGTTCACCAAAGAAAGGACGTTCTTTGTGTTCAGCATAGAATTCTTCAGCTTTTGATTTAGAAAGAACAGTGATTTTTGCAGCAGCGATTTTCAAACCGTTTGCTTCAAACATGCTGATGATGTCGCCGATTGCGTTTTTTTTCATCGCGTTTGGCTTAATAATTGAGAACGTTTGTTCGATAGCCATGGGATCTCCTTGTTATAGAATCGATTAACGAAATTTTTAAGATGGAGGAGTTTTAACGAATCGGCAGACACATGTCTATAATGCTGCGGGTCATATTGTCATGTTTGAATAAAAGTGAAGAACTTTATGTAGTTGCAACTTAAAGAAGCCCGAACAAGTCTTTGGGCTTAGGCCTTTAAAGAGTTTGCAAGAACAATACAAGATTGCGCGTATCTTCGGTCGACAAAATTTCTTTTCCGTCCTTAATAAAGATTTTTTGATCGTGTCCGGCATTGCTAAGTCCCGGGCGGGTGGTATCAAAGAAATGAGTTTGGGTTTTCCAAGCCTTCGGTGTTTTTTCTGCCAAAGGATAGCCGTTACATTCCAAATCAAAATCCGTTTCGATGTTTAAGGCATGGCCTGAATAATAGCTCTTTGGGCGTTCCTCGGCACGGGTTAGGACAGCACAAAGGTTGGGTACGGAATTATTATGAAAATAAGGCCATCGCGCCCAAATCCCAACAAGTGGTGGAGGCACATAACCATTTTGCGCTTTGATTACGATATTATTTCTTTTGGAAATCGTAAGATCATTTAACTGCTCAAGGGACTTCATCCCTAGGCGGCGATAGGGATCTGTGCCGACGTCAATCACCGGAGTCGTTTCTTTATAGCGAACCCTGGTTGTTTTAAGCTGCTCTTTTAACGGCAAGTTTTCAGAACCCTCTTCACTCCAAGCCTTGTCATAGTGTCCGTGGCACTTTGCACAGTTGTTTTTAAAAACAATCTCGCCCAGCTTCGCACGACCTAAATCAATTTTTTCTGCCGGTATAAAATCAGTGATCAAAGGGGCTTCAGAAGAAAACACAGCTGTGGTCAGTTCATCTATGACTTTTTGATTTTCGGCAAGCCACTTTTCTAGCTCGTGAAGGTCTACTCCGCGACCAATTTCATTCCAAATAATATTTGTGAAGATAGGGTTGCCACTAAGAACGCTGCCGTCAGACAGCCAGCGATTTTTATATTTTAAGTTCCACCAAACCGCAGGCTTTGAATCCGCAGGCTGACTATCTAAGTTGGCGTCGCGACGAGGATGTGCCTGGTAAAGAGTGTGGTAGCTGGCATAATCATCTTTGGCCCGCCGATTTAAAGACAAAGCCACTTGAGCTAACGAGGTGTCTAAGCCCAAAGCTTGCGGCTGCTTTAGGCCGACCGACTGAAGATGTTCACGTGATATTGCAAGAAGCTCGCGTTCAGCGTCGGTCGCGCCTGTGTAAGCTTGAAAAAGAAAAGGGTCTGTGAGGGATATAACTTTTTGGGCTCTGATAAAAAACTCATTAGCGCGAGGAAACCTGTTGGTCATTCCTAAAACAGTTTTACCAAAAAGATTTGAGGAGTGGCAGGCGGCACAGCTAAAGGTAAAGCCCTCTGCGCCGTTTCTTTTGATCAGACCAAAACCCATAAGTTCTTCTGCGTGGAACAGCTCTTGGGGATAAGGTACCGAGTACACGCCTGAATCGCTTGAGCTTGGGTAATCGTGCAGGCCCAAGTATTTTAAAATATCAACGAAGCGATAAAAGCCATTGGCGTTAATAACTTCTTGAACCCACTGGCGAAAAGGATTGGTGTTTTTTTCTTCCATCATCCGACGAATAGGACGATAGGGAGGAAGAACCCCTGTTACAGAGACCGGATACACTTGTGCGTGTAACTGTCCCTGCCTTTTGTAGGATGCAAAATCTGTCGAGGACAAGTTATAAATATTATCTCGTGGTGCGGTGACCGGTGCGCCAGCAGACCAATCAGGTGTTGACGCAAAAACATTTGAACATGTCAGAACAAAAACAACGAAAGAAATGAACTTCACCGCAACCCCCTCGGAAAAGTATCTGTTGTGCTAGTCTTCGCAAGCTTCCTGAGCTGCGACATTGCCACCGCAATCCACTGCATACCAACCCCAAGCTTCTGCTGCAGGCGCGCAGTATCCGCCCACCACGGAGCTGGTTTCGTAAACTAGCTTTTTGTTGTTCCATTTTAAGGTGCTAAGAGCTTTTTTAACGTCAAGATCTGAAAGTGGGTTGGCGTCACGATCTTGTTCTAACCAAGGAAAATCTTGAGATGGAATTTGACCAACTAAAGGTGACAAGTAGGTGTTAAGGGCTTTGCGTGCCTGATAAATATCAACACATTGTTGTGCCAGTGCAGATGAAGAACAAAAAACCAAGAGTGCAGAGACCAAGACTTTTTTCATAGCTAAAACCCCTTTTTTAATAGGTCAGGTCATAGCACGAATTGAAGGCTGATTGGCAGAGGCTTTGTGAAGTTTACAGGGGGTTTAACCAAAGTCTAAAGCAATCCCGACAATCGCAAAAATCGCGGTCAGGGATCCTATTCTGCAAGCTGGAATGGTGTGAGGCAGAAGTCTAAAAAAAAAGCGAGCGGGGTTTCCCCAGCTCGCTTTAAACAGTCTTTCAGACTTAAAAAACTACTTTTTAAGCATTGAAGCCATTGTCGTACCCATGTCAGCAGGGGAACGAGCAATTTTGCAACCCGCAGCTTCTAGGGCCGCGAACTTAGCTTCTGCAGTGCCTTTACCGCCGCTGATAATCGCGCCGGCGTGACCCATACGTTTACCAGCTGGAGCCGCTGCCCCTGCGATGAACGCCGTCACTGGCTTTTTGAAGTTCTTTTTGATGTATTCGGCGGCTTCTTCTTCTGCAGAACCACCGATTTCACCGATCATGATAACGCCGTCAGTGTCTGGATCTTCATTGAACATTTTCAAAACGTCGATGAAGTTTGTGCCATTCACTGGGTCACCACCGATACCTACGCAAGTAGATTGACCGATACCAAGTGCTGTTAATTGACCAACGGCTTCGTAAGTCAATGTGCCAGAACGTGAAAGAACGCCGATACGACCTGGTTTGTGAATGTGACCAGGCATGATCCCGATTTTGCATTCGCCCGGAGTGATAACGCCAGGACAGTTCGGGCCGACCAAACGAGTGCGTTTACCCTTCATGTATTCTTTTACTTTAACCATGTCTAAAACAGGGATGCCTTCAGTGATACAGATCACAAGATCCAAATCAGCATCCACAGCTTCCATGATAGAGTCAGCTGCAAACGGAGGTGGTACGAAAACCACAGAAGCGTTGCAACCAGTGACAGCTTTTGCTTCTTTCACAGTGTTGAACACAGGAAGACCGATGTGAGTTGTGCCACCTTTACCCGGAGTCACGCCACCCACCATTTTAGTTCCATAAGCCACAGCTTGCTCAGAGTGGAAAGTTCCTTGAGCACCAGTGAAACCTTGGCAGATAACTTTAGTGTTTTTGTTAATTAAAATTGCCATCTCGACTATCCTTTAACCGCAGCAACGATCTTTTTAGCTGCATCTGTGAGGTTGTCAGCAGGAGTGATGTTCAATCCTGACTCTCTCAACATTTTTTTACCAAGTTCTACGTTTGTACCTTCAAGGCGAACAACCAATGGAACTTTAAGACCTAATTCTTTAGAAGCCGCGATCACACCGTCAGCAATGATGTCACATTTCATGATACCACCGAAGATGTTAACCAAGATGCCTTTAACGTTTTTGTCTTTAAGAATGATTTTGAACGCTTCAGTAACTTTTTCTTTATTAGCGCCGCCGCCAACATCCAAGAAGTTCGCTGGAGAAGCTCCGTGAAGTTTAATGATGTCCAAAGTCGCCATCGCAAGACCCGCGCCATTCACCAAACAACCGATGTTGCCATCAAGTTTGATGAACGCTAGATCGAACTTAGAAGCTTCGATTTCTGACGGTTCTTCTTCATTAAGGTCACGCATTTCTACGATGTCTTGATGACGGTAAAGCGAATTAGAATCGAAGTTCATTTTCGCATCTAAGCAAAGAACTTCATTTTCTTTTGTCACAACAAGAGGATTGATCTCTGCAATAGAGCAATCAGTTGCGATGAAAGCATTGTAAAGGCCCGAGAAAAACTTCACGGCTTTGTTTACGATGTCTGGAGCCATACCGATTTTGAACGCCAATTCACGAGCTTGGAAAGGCATCAAACCCACTGTTGGGTCGATATCAACTTTAATGATTTTTTCTGGGCTGTGTTCTGCAACTTCTTCGATGTCCATGCCGCCTTCAGAAGACGCCATCATCGCTGCACGGCCTGTTGCGCGATCGATCAAACAAGCAACGTAGTATTCTTTAGCAATGTTGCAACCTTGTTCGATGAAAACTTTTTGCACAACTTTACCTTCAGGACCCGTTTGGTGAGTCACCAAAGTCATACCAAGAATGTTTTTAGTGTAAGAAGAAACTTCGTCTAAAGACTTAGCAACTTTAACACCGCCGCCTTTACCGCGACCACCGGCGTGGATTTGAGCCTTAACAACCCAAACGCTTCCACCGATTTCTTTTGCTGCAGCTACTGCTTCTTCTGGAGAGTGAGCAAGCTTACCTTTAAGCGTTGCTACTCCGAATTTTCTCAAGACTTCTTTGGCCTGATACTCATGAATATTCATTTTTTTATTTCCTACTGTACGTTTTTAAGACCAGCAACGAGTGCGCGAACTGCGTCTACTGATTTTTTAAATTCTTCTTGTTCAGCTGGGTTCATTTCGAACTTGTGAACTTTCTCGATACCTTTACCACCAACAGTTGCAAGAACGCCAACCATCAAGCCTTCGTTCACACCGAACTCACCAGTCAACTCAACCGCTACTGGAAGAACGCGTTTTTGGTCTTTCAAGATAGCTTCAGCCATTTCAACTGCACCACGTGAAGGAGCATAGTAAGCAGAACCCGTTTTCAAGTGACCACCGATTTCAGCGCCAGCTTGTTTTGTGCGAGCTACGATCGCCGCAATTTTATCTGCAGGAAGCATTTCAGTTAATGGAATACCAGAAACTGAAGCGTGACGAACTAGAGGCATCATCGCGTCACCGTGGTTGCCGATAACGATACCGTTTACGTCTTTAACAGAAACGTTTAATTCTTCAGCGATGAATTCACGGAAGCGAGCTGAATCCAAGCAACCGCCCATACCGATGACGCGCTCACGAGGGAAGCCCAAGATTTGTTTTGCGTAAACAGCCATAACGTCCATCGGATTACAAACCACGATAACGAATGAGTTCGGTGCATTCTTTTTGATACCTTCGCAAACGTCTTTAACGATTTTTGCGTTGATACCAACAAGCTCGTCACGGCTCATGCCTGGTTTACGTGGCATACCTGCAGTGATGATCACAACATCAGAATCTTTGATGTCTTCGTATTTCGAAGTGCCTTTAACTTTTGAATCAAACATTTCGATCGGACCTGCTTGCGCAAGATCCAAGGCTTTACCGATGGCAGCACCTTCGTTGATATCCAAAATAGTTACATCGCCTAGTTCTTTTTGAGCTGCCCAGTGAGCAGTAGTTGAACCAACGAATCCAGCGCCGATAACGGCAATTTTATTTCTTTTGTGAGCCATGACTTGTCTCCTTAAGGCTTCAAAATGAATGGAATAATTTAAAACTTGCGTTCGATGACACATTCAATATCAAATCGTATATAGAGACAACCTATACTGCCTAGCGCAGAGAGCTTGAAAGCAAGAACTGGACGGCCTATGAACATGATCAGTCTGCAAGATATTACGGTCTCCTTTGAGGGACATGTCGTTTTACAGAACGTCAGCGTCGATATTGGCGAGGGCGAGGCTTTCGTGATTGTCGGCCCCAGCGGGCAGGGTAAGACGACGTTGTTGAAAACCATGTCAGGTCTTGTAACTCCTCAAAATGGTAAGGTTTTTATCGAACAACAAGAGTGGTTGACGCTAAGCCCCAAGGGCCGTTTGCCGCTGCTTAAAAAGATGGGCATTTTGTTTCAAAAGAACGCTCTTTTTGATTCTTTGACCTGCGTTGAAAACATTATTTTTCCGCTGACAGAGACTACAAATCTATCCGAGTCGGACATTGTCAAAAGAGCCGAAAGTTTTCTTGAAGCAGTGGGGATTCCCCATGCTCGCGATTTGTACCCTGATGAAATCAGTGGCGGGATGCAAAAACGCCTTGGAATCGCTAGAGCACTGGCTCTAAATCCAGAGATTATTTTTTATGACGATCCGACCGCAGGATTGGATCCCATCACTTCAAAAAAGATTATCGAGCTGATCATCGACCTCAAAAAGAAAAACAAGTCCACAGTGGTCGCGGTCACCAACGACATGAACCGCGCGTTTCAATTAGCTGACAGGATCGCGATGGTGGTGGATAAAAAACTTGTGATAACAGGCACGCCTGAGGAAACAAAATATCACAAAGATCCGCGCGTGCACCAATTTATTCGCGGCCTGCTTGAGGGCCCACTAACGGCTCCGTAAAGTTTTATAGGTGCCCCTGCCAAGCCCGCTTTCACACTTTTCTGTTTCACATCTTCAATGTCTTTAGCTAAATTAAGCCCATGGCGAAAGAACCCGGCGAATTAAAATGGATTGAAGATTTATTACCCGAAGATGGGTATCGTCGCAAAGCCATGTTCGGCGGGTTTTCGTATTATATCGAAGAAAAAATGATTCTTTTGATGTTTGAAACCGACGACAAGCGCTGGAATGGTGTGATGTTCCCGGTGGACGTGGAGTTTCATCCGCAAGCACTGGCAAAATTTTCGGAACTGCAAGAGCATTCGATTTTACGTAAGTGGCTTTTTCTTCCTTTAGAAACTGAAGGTTTTGAAGAGCTAGTGCCTGAAATTCTGCGCGAGGTTTTAAGGCCGAACAGCATTTGGGGAACCATTCCGAAAGGAAAAGGTAAAAAATCTGCCGACGATTCGCCTAAGGCAAAAAAGAAAAAAGACAAAGAGCTTGAAGGTATTTCTGTGCGAATGGACACGCGCACGCCGCGCATGTTTTCTGATGAGCCTGCTCAAGATGCCTTAGCGAAAGCGGTCAAGATCACAGACCTAAAAAACTTAGGAGAAGTAACCGAAAGGCAATTTGCTTCAGTTGGCATAAAAACAGCAACCCAATTTATTAAACTGGGTTGGCAAAAAACCATGTTAAAGTTGGTCGCTAAAGATCCGAAATATCGCCATTCGATGTATGCTTATGCTCTTATTGGTGCCCTGACCAACACCGAATTTTCACGCATCACCGACGCGCAAAAAGAAGAAGCTCGTAATTTTGTTCACGCCATTCCGCGACCGAACAAAAATAAATCACAAAGCAAGATGGTCAGTAAAGATACAAAAAAAGTACCGAAAGCCCTTAAAGAAAAAAACAGTACCAAGAAAAAGAAATCTGCAAAAAAGCCTGTCGTTAAAAAGAAAAAATAATGAAATCTATTTTCCATCTCGATTTTAGGAATCCACATTTGCTAAAAACTGATAACCTCATCATTTTCCCGACGGATACAGATTACTTCGAATCTGACGATGCCGCGGTGATGAAGAGCAAAAATGTCTTAAGGCTTTGGAGTCAGTCTGATTGTCCCGAAGATCTAGGTCATCATGTCGAAGATAATACCAATCACGCAGCTTACGGCTACTTGATTTACTCTTTAGATCGCAAAGTCTGTTATGGCAGCTTGTATGTAAATCCCACTTTACCCGTTTTAGAAACTACATGGTCGGTTTCGCAGAAGAAAATCTGATTCGTGGCAAAGACGCAAGAATTGATTATTGGGTTGTCAAAGAGGAGCCGCAGTTAGAAAAACAAATCACCGAGGTTTTGCAAAAATGGTTTTCTGGGGAGTGGAAAATAAATGCCACGTTCAGTGCAAGGGTCGGTATGGATCAAAGAATCGAAATCTAGAAGGCGGTAAGAATAAAAAAAGGTGCGACATTGAAAAGCTGCACCTCAGATATTAACCTACGTTTATTTTATTAAATCATTCGGACGAGAGATTTAATTAGTAGTTTTGACAAGTAAAGCCAGGACCGTGGGACATACGCACCGGGGAAATAGTCATCTGCAAACCTTTGCCATCGAATGAAATTTCCATATCAGCATAAGTTTTAGACCTGTAAGAGTCTTCACCACTTTTTGGATCTGGGAAGTTTTTATAAGCGGAAATTGAGCCGGTGTAAGAATCTAGCATTGACCAAAATTGTACATAGCCAATTTCATCAAGATTGCCTATTTTTTTAAAGACGACTTTTTTGACGTTGCCATAACGTGTATCCAGTAGCGTCAGGGTTCCCCCATTTGAACATTTGTATGATTTTTCCATGATTGTTTTTCGATTTATATACTGGCTATCGGCCATCGCGCGAAAAGAAAAAAAAGAAGCGAGCAATAAAATACCCAGAGTTAGCAATGAAGCTTTCATTTTAACATTCCTTTTAGTTTTTAGATCTGGGGTTGTTTTTATCACGGTCAGCGATCACCCTAGGCAGCTAAACAACCCATATGTAAAAATGCCTCAATCGTCTAGAAATAAGCCTTTTTTAAGGGTCCAAAGCCCAGCCTTGTGACCTGTAATATCCCTTTAATCTGGTGTTATCGGATAATAAAAGATGGTATTGGCCATATTTAGAATACCTAGACTTTGATCAAGCGGTCGCTTTTTTAAAGACCACTCCAAGCACACTTTACAAGTGGCTTCAGGCGGGGAAGGTGCCCGGTTATAAGCTGGGCCGGCAATGGAGATTTTTAAAAGGCGAACTAGAATTTCACGTATCGTCAAAAGGTAGAAAGCGTGGAAGCACAAACTTCCATCGATGAATCATTTCTAAAAAGCCTTGATGACGCGTGGATGGCACAGTCCTCTGCCTTAAAATCTGAAAATCACAGTCTTTTTGTCCTTCAACGTGCTGAAAACGAAAACGTGCAGGTGCAGTACCGAAAAGTTGAAACCATCACAGGCCCGCATATTGCCTTATTTATGCTGGGACCTAACAGTAATATTCTGCCGATTAAAAAAATAATATCGGATATCGAAAAAATCCAAAAAGTGAAGACATGGCTTCAGCGCAAAAAAAGATTTATCTTAGTTGCAGGCTTTGCTGTTTCGGGTAAACCAACAACGGTATTTTCAATGATGGACGAGCTTCGTCAGCAAGAAAAAGTGGTTTTCAACCTGGAATCCTCGGCTCCCTTGGTGTTTGATGGGGTCAAACTAGTCGAATACTTTCCTCGTAATGGTGTGGACTTTGCACAGAATCTTTTAGCAGTGTGGGCCGCTAAACCTAATGTCATAGTGTTCGGAATGGGCGAAACGTATTCGCTAGAAAATGAGATCATTCGCGCCGCCAGCACGACAGCAAAAGATGGTGCCCTTGCAGGTAAACGCCGATTCCATCAAAGAAGCCGTCGCGAAGTTTGATAATGCTTTAGGAGACGAGCCCAAAGGCATTGCCGTTTCAGTGATTTGGCAACAGCTGGAAGTAGGTATTCTGGGAAAACGTAAAGCCCGCTATGAAATCGCCGAAAAAATAGCGAATCCGAAGTAGATATTGACGGTTCTCAGCGACAGGATCACCATAACTAAGTGATAGAATTTAAAAATCTTGTAAAACGATTTGGAACAAGGACTGTGCTTAGTGGATTAAGTTTAAAGATCCACGAAGGCGAAATCGTTTTTATTCTGGGGACATCGGGGACGGGCAAGTCCGTTCTGCTTAAAAATCTGGTGGGTCTTTTAACTCCTGATGAGGGCGAAATATGGATCGACGGGGTCGAGGTCGCAAGATTCAGCGAAGAAGAATATCTGCCCATCAGAAAAAAATGCGGGATGGTGTTTCAGCATCCGGCGCTTTTTGACTCTTTAACTATCTATGAAAATGTGGCCTTTGGTTTAAGGCGCCATTATCAACTTGACGAAGATTCGATTCGTGAAAAAGTTGATAAGGCCTTGCGCCTGGTGCATTTGCACGGAATCGAATCTAAAAGGCCTGCGCAAATTTCATATGGAATGCAAAAGCGTGTCAGTCTTGCTCGCACAGTGGCTTTGGAGCCGCGAATTTTACTATTCGACGAGCCAACAACAGGACTTGATCCAGTAACAACAACCGCTGTGAATCAGTTGATTCAAGATCTTTCACGTGAATTAAAAACCACTTCGATTGTCGTCAGTCACGATATGAATTGTGCTTTAACGATTGCGGATCGCATTGTGGTTTTAGATAAAGGCCAAATCGTCGAGCAGGGAAGCCCTGCCGAGCTAAAGCGCTCGACTCACCCGTTGGTAAAAGACTTTTTGGCAGAGGTGTTGGAAGCATGAACGCAGTTGCCTCAGTCGTACAAGAAATTGGCGGAACGCTATTGTTCTTGCAAAGTATTTTAAGAACGATGTTTTACAAACGCATTAAAATCCATGAAGTTTTCGAACAGATCTGGAAAGTCACGGTGGATAGCTTTTTAAATACGTCCATGGCCGGATTCTTTGTTGGAGCCATCATGACCGTTCAATTCACGATGCAAATGAAAGAGTTCGGCGCCTTAGGGTATCTCGGAGGGCTTGCAACAAGTGGCACATTCCGCGAGGTCGGACCTTTACTGATTGCGTTTATGCTTAGTGGAAAAGTCGGTGCCTTCACCTCGGCGGAATTGGGAACGATGCGCGTAACCGAACAAATTGATGCCGTCCGCTGTTTGGGTGCTGATCCCTTACAAGAAATCATCGTGCCCCGTTTTATTGGCATTATTATTTCAAGCTTTTTTCTTTTGGGAGCAGGGTTAATCATGTCCGTATTCGGTGGAATGCTGATGGGACAAGTTTTTGCCGGGGTAAACTATGAAGAATATCTGCGTCATGTGCCGACGATCGTAAGTCCAATATCAATTATAAATGGTCTTGTGAAGTGCGGGGTTTTCGCCTTTGTATTGGCCACGATTTGTACCTATAAAGGCTATACTACTACTGGTGGCGCAAAAGGTGTTGGGCGCTCGGTTGTTGCGACAGCCGTTGCAACAATGATTTGTATTGTGGTGATGGATTGGTTGACCAGTTTCATTGGTGAATCAATGTTGCAGATGATTCAGGGGTATAGATAATGATGCCTCTGATTGTCGAAACTTTAGCTGGTGTCTTTACGCCGCCTTTCCGTAGGAAAGAATTCTTTCAACAGCTCTATTTTGTCGGCAATAAAAGCCTTTTTATCATCGTTTTTTGCGTATCTTTCGCGGCGGTAGTGACGATTCTAGAGTCTTCGTTTCATATGAAATTAGTCATTCAAAATGACTCTATGGTTCCAGGTTTTGCGGCCTTGCTAATCTTAAGAGAACTAGGTGCGGTGGTGACGGCGTTGCTGCTGACATCAAGAGTCGGCGCGGGCTATGCTTCCGAAGTTGGTTCGATGAAGATTACCGAACAAGTTGATGCACTTAAAATGTTAGGTATAGACCCGATCAATTTTTTGGTGGTGCCAAGGTTTCTTGCCTGTGTCTTGGGTGGGATGATGTTAACCATTATTGCCAATATGACTTGTATCCTTTCCGCTATGGCCGTCAGTCAAAGTGTTTTAGGATATACGCCGGCCATGTTTATGACCTCCATGCATCGCTTTGTGCAGTTTCAAGATATAATTTTTGCGACGATTAAAGGCGGGTGTTTTGGCGCCGTGATTCCTTTAGTCGCTTGTTATTATGGGTTGCGCTGTGAATCCGGAGCAGAGGGAGTGGGCCGCGCGACCACAAATACGGTGGTCGTGGCTTCGATTGCAATTATTGTGATTGATTTTATTTTGTCTTATACTTTTAGTTATCTTTATTAGCCGGGCGACAGCCCGCAGCGCTGCGTGGCCGGAGGCCCCAAAGCGGAAGCAAAAAGGACGTTTTATGAAAGTTGAAACCAAGGTTGGTTTGTTAGCTGTCGCCTCTTTAGCATTGATCGTGCTCTTTGCCTATTTCATGGGTTTCATTTCGCCCTTCTCAAGCGCTCAAGAACTCAATGTCATGTACAATTACGCTGGCGGAATTGAAGAGGGTTCTCCGGTCCGAGTCATGGGTATTAAAGTGGGTAAGGTAAAGTCGATCACTTTTGATCCAAACTATAAAATGGAAAACGGAGAAGAAGTTAAACTTCGCCTGACAATTACGATCAATAAGAAGGCCTGGACTAGTGTCCGTAAGGATTCTCGATTTTTTATCAATCTTGCGGGCGTCATTGGTGAAAAGTTTCTGGAAATCTCTCCGGGAACAGCCGAGGCCTCTGAGTTTTCTGGCGGAGACTTCGTGCGCGGCGAGGACCCGCCAAGAATTGATCAACTCATCTCGCAAAGTTATGGCCTGGCCGGGAAAATCATTGAGCTCGTGGAAAAAAACGAAGGTTCTGTGACTAACATGATTCAACAGTTGGATCGCTTAACGACGAATTTCAATAAAACATTGGTGCTATTAGACAAAACTACTAAAAACAAAGAAGTTTCAAGATTGCTGGATAACGCCGTGAAAATTAGCGATGACGTGGCATACTTAACCGGCAACCTGCGTTCGAAGAAGGCAGAAGAAACCTATGACCTAGTTCATAAGTTATTATTCCGCCTTGAACCGCTGGATGGGCCGGCACTAAAAAAATTCTTCCAAGACGAGGGCGTGAAAGCGCGTATCTTTTAGATCACACAAGGAGGCTTTATGTTTAATACAATTCGTTCGGGCTTAATAGCGGTGACATTTTTCGCGAGCCTAGCGCATGCCGCAACAACGGAACATCAAGGACCTATAGTTGTTCAGGAGTCCTATGCTCAGCCGACCACGACAAAAAAAGTGGAAATTCTTTCTATTCCTGGAGCTTCGAATACCTATTATTCAGGCCAACAACTTGCTGGCTATCAATCAACCTTGAAAATGCGCGAACAACGCAAAGTCGGAGCGGGAATTGCCGTCGGTGGAACTTTGGGTTTAGTCGGAGCAACAATTGAATTTAATTTTGAAGACGCCGATGGAGTTTTGGCGGGATTTGGCACAGGACCTGGGTATAACTCTGTACAACTTGCTTGGAAACATGCCTTTGAGGGCGACTTTTTAGCACCATACACAACCATGGGATATTCGCGTTGGTATAATTCGCGCGGAAGAACGGATGACTATCGAAATTCAGATATTCTGGACCGTGTTTTGACCGAAAATGAGAAAATTGACGGCAGATTCGGGACAAATTTTGTAAATGCATCCCTCGGTTTACAGTACAACCAACTGGATGGGGACCTACAAGGGTTGTCATTTTTTGGCGAATTAACGGCGATGTTCGAGCTTAACAGTGCCAAACTTTTGCCCACCGGATCCGTTGGCGCGCTTTATTATTTCTAAGATTATTTAGGGCAAATTTTTAAAGATAGCAGGAAGGCTTCGTGAAGATTTTCACGGGGCCTTTTTCTTTTTATGAAAGAATAAAAAATCCAGCGTCGTCCGCAAAACCGCTACAGATAAGGATTTTCGGACATAAAAAAACCCCAGAGTTGCCTCTGGGGTTTTAGATAGAACTAAACTAGTTCCGTAAGAATTACTTCTTAGAAGCTTTTTTAGTAGCTTTCTTTGTAGTTTTCTTAGCGGCTTTCTTAGTAGTTTTTTTAGCTGCTTTTTTAGTAGCTTTTTTTGCTGCTTTCTTTGCCATGTGCTCCTCCTAGGATGCAAACGTTGTTGTTGTTTCTTAATTCAAAAACTTTACTTACCCTAAGTCTTCCTAATTCGACCAGCGCCGTCAACAAAAAATTTGTCTTGCATATTTTTTGCGAGCAATCGGATGCCTGGAGGTGCTCTTTGCTTATTTTTCTTTCGATATCGATGCTCGGACACGCGCTCATTAGCCGAACATTCGGATCTTTTGCGCGGGATTTTGCTTTCTCTCAACATCTGGCACGATTTCTTTCGTTATCAAGCCTGATTGTTGTCTCCCTCATCGCAGTTTGCAGCACCTCTGCCACCACATGCTGGCTTTTGATCGGCATTCTTTTAATAACCTTAAAGTTTTTTCCACCTATTTTGCGATTTTTCTTAATGAGGAAACTGCGAAGTGCACTTATTCCCCTGCTTGATTGCGTGATCTTAGGGTTGCAGACCGGAAAATCCTTCCGCGTTGCTCTGAGGGTGGCGATCGATTTTCAAAGTGGTTGGATCCGCCATCAGCTCCTTGAAGTCTTCGAATCTTTGGCAGTGTCGGAAAATGTCATCGCCGTGAAAGCGGCACTGATAAAGGATTTTCAGCAAGAGATTTTGGAAATTGATCGGTCACCTTCGCGCTGTATAGAACAAGTGCGCAGCTTAAGAAGACAATATAAAATGCAGGAAGATTTTCGACGTAGGTCTGGACAGATCACCCAACAAATAAAAATGCAGGCGATAATTGTCACCGCACTTTTTTCGGCGCTACTAATATTTGTAATTGCGCAGTTCGGCTTCAAACAGCATCGATTTATAATCTTAATCGCTTCGTTGATCTTTTTTATGGGCCTTGTTTGGGTCTTTTTTGTAGGTCGGAGGATGAAATGGAAGGTTTAGCGCCGCCGCTGAAGTTACTTTTGTGCGTAAGGCGTGCGATGGAAAAGGGTCAGTCTGTCAAAATGGGTGTTCTATATTATATAAAGACACAAGAAGGCGATTTCCCCGCGCAAGTTACGCATTGGTTGGCTTTGCTGCAGCAAGGTCAAGATACCCGTGCGCTTCTTCAGGGTTTGTCCTCATTGCATCGGCGCACCCTATTGCAGGTGCTTGAGCGAGGACTGCGCGGTGAGACCATCCATGCCGTTTTAAGCTCCTTAGAAGAGGAAATTATTGAGACCTGCCATGAAGAGATCGTAAATAAAGTGGCACAATTGCCCTTTCTAATGCTTTTGCCTTTGTTACTCTTTCAGTTCCCGGCCTTTTTAATGCTTCTTTTTGGCCCCCTCTTGCAAAATTTTTTTCACTCTTTCGGAGGGGGGTGATACAGTGGCGCTGTTGGAGGATATTCCATGGCACCACAAGATAAAAAGAAAGTTGCATTAATGAAATTGGTCGATGAGTTGATGAAAGATCAACCCAGCCGCCAACTCGTAAAACAACTCACTTCAGAGCTGGGCATGGCTTATTCCTTGGATCCAATGACTCAAATGAATACAGTCTTGCAGTCCATGAATTCAGTTATTCTTCCTTCCAACAGAAGAAAAGACTTAGAAAGATAAATAAGCATGTCACAGGTATATAATTCTATCTTAGAAACCATCGGCGGCACACCTATGGTGGCTCTTCATAATGTTACAAAGGGCTCTATCCATAAGTTTTTTGCGAAGGTTGAATATTTCAATCCCGGCGGCAGCATCAAGGACCGCGTAGCCGTTGCAATGATTGAAGAAGCAGAAAAAAGAGGCGATTTAAAGCCGGGCGGCACAATTGTTGAGGCCACGTCAGGGAATACTGGTGTGGGTCTGGCTCTTGCTGCTGCAGTAAAAGGTTATAAATGTGTTTTCGTCATGCCAGAAAAAATGAGCGAAGAAAAGCGGGCTATTTGTGCGACTTT
>JABWCO010000193.1 GCA_013360185.1 Bdellovibrio sp. | reverse complement strand
TGCTTTGGATCGCAGCCCTAAAGGATGGCAAGACGATGAGTAAAAAACTACGTGGCGCTGTGGTCGGAGTTGGCTATTTAGGGAATTTCCATGCGCAAAAATATAAAAACAATGCGCATGTCGAGCTTGTGGGAGTGTGCGATCATTCGCCCGCACAATCTGATAAAATTGCGACAGAACTAGGCGTAAGCAGTTTTCATCGCCCGGGTGATCTGGTTGGCCAAGTTGATTTGGTGACGATCGCCGCCAGCACCTTAAGTCACTATGAAATTGCTAAACATTTTTTGCAAAACGGCGTGCATGTGAACGTTGAAAAACCCATCACAGCGACGGTCCCACAGGCTGAAGAGCTGATTGCCTTGGCAGAAAAAAACAAACTAAAGTTGGCGGTCGGCCATATCGAGCGGTTCAACCCGTCGGTAAATGAATTGCGCAAAATGATGAAGAATCCGCGCACTATTGAATTGGTGCGCACGGCTCCTTACAAAACTCGCGGTGCCGACGTCAGCGTGTTGCATGATCTGGCTATTCATGATTTGGATTTGTTATTCTGGTTAAGTGGCAGCGACATCGAATCCATGATTGTGTCAGGTTCAAAGTTGGTGTCTCAAGAATTAGACACCGCTTCGCTATCCTTTAAAATGAAAAACGGCGTGCATGGAATCATCACTGTCAGTCGTGTGTCTCCGGTGGCACAACGTTCAATTCGTGTTGTCCAAGATGATTGTACATTGTTTGCCCAAACGGGTGTTCACGAACTTGAAAAAGTCGAAGTGGGCCCTGGCGCAAATGAATTGACCAAGGTGACGAAGTGGACTGTGGCCAAAGAAGATGCTTTACAAAAAGAAACAGACGCTTTTATTGATTGTGTTCTGCATGATAAAAAGCCCGTGGTTTCAGGTCACGATGGCCTAAAAGCTTTGAAAACCATTGAAGATATCCAAAGAATGATTGAGGCCACTTAATATGGATCAAGTTCTGATTGTCGCAGCAGAAGCTTCGAGTGTGACTTATGCGCAAAGGGTTTTAGAGACCTGGAAAAAGCAGGGACGCAAAATCCACGCTTTCGGCGTCGGCAGTCAGGACATGGAAAACATGGGCTTTGAACGTTTGGGTAAGTCCGAAGAAATGGCCGTGGTCGGGGCTGCAGAAATCATTTCTCAGTACAGTCATTTAAAAGGGGTCTTTGACACTCTTGTGGCTGAGGCGGAAAAACGTCGGCCCCAGGTCGCTATGGTGATGGACTATCCGGAATTCAATTTGATGCTGGCAAAGAAACTGCACGCACTGGGCATTTCGGTTGTGTATTATATTTCTCCGCAAGTGTGGGCGTGGCGTAAGGGTCGTGTGAAGACGATCAAAAAATACTGCAAAAAAGTTTTTGTTCTATTTCCGTTTGAACTGCCGTTTTATCAAGAACATGGCGTTCCCTGTGAATTCGTCGGTCATCCTCTGTTAGATGAATTGGACGACCGCCTGCTAAACGATCCAGAATATCTGAAAACCCATCGCAATCAGTGTGGCATCCAAGACAATGAAATTGTTTTGGGCTTGATGCCGGGCAGTCGTAGTATGGAGTTGAAACAGCATTTTCAAATCCAATTGGATACGGCGCGAATTCTTTCTAAAAAGTATGCAAATTTAAAAATAGTTATTTTAACAGCGCCAACTTTTAGCAAAGAGCAAATGCAGGAATATCTCGAAGATTTCCGTCTGCCCTATATTCTGTTGAAGGACGAATCCTTTCGTATGATCCACTTGGTGGATATTGTGTTGGTGGCTTCGGGCACAGCCACTTTGCAAGTTGGTATTTTAAGAAAGCCCATGGTCATCATGTACAAAATGAAATGGCTCACGGGTGTATTCGCAAAGATTTTCGTGCGTGGAACGAAGTATTTTGGCTTAGTAAATTTGATCTTAGGAAAAGAAGCCGTGCCAGAGCGTTGGCAGGGTGAGGTGACGCCAGAAAATATGGCAAAGCTGGTTGAACGTTATATCGTCGATCCAGCTTACAAAGCCCAGGTGATTGCGGATCTAGAACGCGTACGCCAATATCTCGGTGATCGGGGTGCCACGCAACGTGTGGTGAAAGCCCTGGATGAGTACCTAACGCCATGAGATTCTATCTCCGACCTCTGTCATTTTTGTATCAGCAGATTGTTGGCGTCAAAAATTCTCTCTATGACCGTGGAGCTATGGGCGTGTACAAAGCGCCGGTTCCGGTGGTTAGCATCGGCAACTTAACTATGGGTGGAACCGGAAAAACTCCGGTGACGGATTTTTGTCTGAAGGCTTTAGTGGCCCAAGGAAAAAAAGTGGCCGTGATCAGTCGCTCTTATCGAGCCGATGCAAGTTCCCCCTGTTTGGTCGAAGTAGGTCATCCTTTTGCAGCTCGGTATTATGGCGATGAGCCGGTTTTATTGGCGCAAGCCAATCCACAAGTTTCGGTTTTTGTCGGCCCCAGCAAATGGCAAACCGCGCAGTACGCGGTGACTCAAGGTTCTTTTGATCTTTTGTTGGTCGACGATGGTTTTCAGCATCGTAAACTTTTTCGCGATTTGAATATTGTGATTCTCGACGCGACAGAGGCTTTGGCCAATTATGCGGTCGTTCCCGAAGGGCGGGGGCGTGAATCTTGGCAGGGATTAGAGCGTGCCGATGTGATTGTCGTGAGCAAATGCAATTTGGCCAGTGAAGAGTATCTGAAAGACCTAGAGGCGCTCTTGCCGGATGGTAAGGAGGTTCTTTATCTTGGGTATGAGATCAAGAGTCTTAAGAATGCGCAGAGCAATCAGGCGATGTCGTGTGCCGAGATTAAGGACCAAGAATTGTTCCTGGTCTCTGCGATTGCTCGTCCAGATGTTTTTGAAAAGATGATGCGCGATCTGGGGCCTGTATCTGAAAAAAGTAGGCACTATCGCGATCATCATCAGTACACCCTTAGCGATGTTAGAAATGTGGAAGATGAGTTTGCGAAATCGCAGGCCGCCCTTTTGGTTTCCACCGAAAAAGACGCGGTGAAGTTGCGAGCGCTTTTATCTCACCCCTCACAGTTATGGATGGCTTCTTTGGAAGTCACAGAGCTGGGAAAAAAGGGACGTTTAAATGAAATTATTAGTCAAATTCTTCGTTAAGATCATGGTTTTCATCAGCTCGCTGTTTCCGCGCACGTGGCTGCGCAAGTCGGGTTCGTGGGTCGGTTTTTTGTGGTTTGATGTCTTTGGCTTTCGCAAAAAAATTGTGATGAGTAATTTGGCTATTGCGTTTCCCGATATGCCCGAAGCAGAAAAGAAAAAAATCGGGCGCGAGTCCGTTTATCAGCTAGGGTATAATTTTTCAGAATTCTTTTTTATTCCCTCGGTCTCAAAAAAGTGGATGGCCGAAAATGTTGTCTTCGAAGGTTGGGAAAATGTTGAAAAAGCCCGCAGTTTAGGAAAAGGCATGTTTTTCTTAAGTCTGCATTTGGGCAACGGGGATTTAGCAGCCAACGCAATTGCTTTAAACGGTCAAGAAACGGTGATCATCACGAAACGTTTCAAAACGAAGTGGTTTGATGATTTGTGGTTTTCCGTGCGCGGTGCCCAGGGGGTTCAGTATATCGATGCACATGCTCCGAACAATGCATTTGAAATTTTAAAAGCTTTAAAAAGAAGTGCCGGTTTGGTTTTTGTTCTGGATCAATTTATGGGGAAGCCATATGGCGTCGCCACAACTTTTTTTGGCAAGCGCACGGGCACAGCCTATGGTCTAGCATTATTCGTACAAAAAACTAAAGCGCCGGTCTTGCCAATCTACACTTACGAAGGGCGGGACCAGAAACTGCACGTGGTTTTTGAGCCAGCTATGGACACGGCTCCTTGTGTGACCGATGATAAGGATCAGACAATTTTAAATATTACTCAGATGTTTAACGACAAGCTTGAACAGATAGTTCGTAAACATCCCGAACAGTGGATGTGGGTGCACAGAAGATGGAAGGAATTTTCGTGAAAATTGCAGGACGACAACTTGGTGCTTTCATCTTATCTTTGATGCTGGTGTCTTGTTCAAGCGTCCCCTTAAAATACGAAAAGGTCGAAGAGTTAAAAAAGAATGAAGAGTTCGAAAAAGCCGTCACCATCGTTACGACGCCACAAGACACTAAAGTTGTCGCGGCCCCGCTAACAACTTCCGCTCCGCCAGCGCCGTCGTCATCTCCGAAAAAAGAAATCAAGAAAAAAGCCAAATCAAAAAAGACCACGGCAAAGTCTGTGATTAAGCCAGTCAAAAAGGAAAAAACTGTGGCAGCAAAGCCTGCAGCAGTTAAAGAGCCAGCCCCGCAGAAGGCAGCTCCGAGTCCTAGTCCGACAGCAACCCCTGTTGCTGCAGCAGAGGCAGAAGGCCCTGATGCGGCACCGTCGCCGACAAATAATGGTCGATTGCCTGATATCGAAGATGGCATAG
>JABWCO010000192.1 GCA_013360185.1 Bdellovibrio sp. | reverse complement strand
GAAGGCGAGCGGGACTTTAGCTGGAAAGTCCTTGCATCGGGATGGCGATGATATCTATCTTGACGATCGTAAGCTGAGCATAAGTATTGCCACAAGGTCACCGGTATCAGTGATGGTGCACTTTGCAATGAACGTCACTAATAAGGGCACGCCGGTAAAAACTTTAAGTCTGGAGGATCTAAAGATTGATCCGCGCAAAGTGTCTGAGGACTTGATGGCACTATTTAAAAGAGAATTTGATTCTGTTTTGATTGCCACCCAAAAAGTGCGCCCGGTACCTTAGCTTCACCTTACTAGGATTTAGATTCTTTTGTTTTGATATAGGCTTCACGCAACCATAAGCGAATGTGCTTTAAGTAATGGTCGCGCATACCAAAGAAAACGAAGTGATTCAGGAAAAACTCTCCGCCGTTTTTATCTTTTTCTGTAAAGTTCACGGTACCCATAATTTCGGGGTTGTTCAGTTCTTCGGGACGCCACAAGATAAACTCTCTAAAGGCGCCAGTGCTGATGCCGCGGTAATACTTTAAGACCAAACCGGCTTCAGAAATTTGCGTGATTTCAACTGGATTTGCGACCTTAAGAATGCTTGAATCCTTCATCTTTGAAATTTGCGTTGCATCGATGTTGTGCATGGCTGGATACTGATACGCGAGTTTTTTTAGCATGTAAGAGCGATCTAAGGGGGCAAAGAAAATATCTTTTACCCATGATGTATAATTTCTTACTTCTTCTAAGGGCACTTTCTTTTTCGCGAAAATCATCAAATCAGGCGCTGTTTCAAATAGGGTGGAATGTTTTGCCGCGCGATCCTTTAACCCCTGAATGATTTGTTCCCAACGTTTTTCTTTTTCAATTTCAAAAACTTCGTAACCTGCAAAAACTAAATCAAACTTTGCTGGCAGAATCTGCTTGTGGACAGTGTCCTTATCCGCAAGGTCGGAAGAGAACTGCCCATAGCTGGTGTAGGCAAAGACATCGACATTCGAAATCTTTTCTAAAAGAAATGATTTAATTTCAGAAGCCATTTGTTCATCTTCGTTCAGAACTAAGACGTTTACCTTGCGGCCGTGGGTATTTCTGATTTCGTCTGTTTGCTTTTGCGAATTTTGCAAAATATTGCGGCGGATCTGGCTGACCTGTTTGTTGTCGGGTGCAAAAAATAGGAATTCGCACAGATATTCTTTATCAGAGATCTGTTTACACGACTTGCAATAAGCAAAAATACTGCGTTTGTCGTCCGAGAGGAAGGATTCGCTATAATACTTCGTCATCGCGCCGATTTTAATCTCATGATTATTGATGGTGGTAAAGCCGACCTCAGAAATGCTGTGGAGGGCAACCTCTTTAAGCATTTCAATCGTCGACTTCACCTTCATTTCGGCAACGGTGCCGGTGTTGACGGGATGATGTCCTGTTAAGGCGTACTCTAAGTGCTGTTTTAAAATCAGCTTATCGAAGGGTTTAAAGATGACATTATTAAGAATACGTTCTTCGGCCAATTTGATGTCAAAGCTTGGGCTGTCAAAGGCGGTCAGAATTAAAGCGGTCGGTTCTTGTTCCGAGCAAATTTTTTTGCGCAGAAAGAACTCTTGTGCGCGCTTAATTAGGCCTAAATTTTTAATGCCCAGAAATTCGTCTTTAGCGATGACTAGGCGCAATTCGTGGTTCAGCGCGGGCTCAATATCTTCGGATGTATCAGATGGATATTTTTCTCCCCCTAGCGCTAATGCTTTGGGGCCTTCAGTGACGGCAAGTTTTAACCACTCATGGAAGGGGGCGAGGGCAGAAAAAAAGCGAATGCGCAGGTTAGGATCTATGTTTTTGAGAGTCTCATAAAGATCCTTCTTGGTGCGTTCATCATCTTCCAAGACATATATGAACTTCATGTCTTTATTATATCTTGGAATGAGATATTTGTGCGATTTATTTCTAAGGGGATCTAAAAATAAAGTAAACAGCACCTACAAGGCATAAACCAGCCCATAAGAAGTCTAGCTTTAAGGACTGTTTCATATATAGAACTGAGAATCCCGCAAATACCACCATGGTGATGACTTCTTGAATAATCTTAAGTTGAGGCAAGGTGTACAGCTCAGAGCCCAGACGATTTGCCGGCACCTGCAAAACGTATTCAAAAAAGGCGATACCCCAGCTTACTAATACGGCAATCCACAAGGCCGAATGCTTTAGGGACTTTAAATGCCCGTACCACGCAAAAGTCATAAAGATATTTGAAAGGAACAGTAAAAAAATCGGCGTTGCAGTTTGCATCAGGCATTCTTTCTTTGATTGTACGCGTGATTGACTAGCAGACTGGCGATACGGCGGTATTCACTTAAAAGATCCAAGTGAATCGAGCTGGTGTTGATAGAGCTATTAAGACCCCGGTTCAAACGGCTGATATGATTTTCGCGTAACGTGATTTCCACTTTGGCTAAGTCACGTTTTAGCTGAATCGCGGATTCGCACAGGTCCTGATTCTGATAGGCATTGATCCCCATCGCCGCCACCTTAGTGACCTGTTCGTGCATTTGACGAATTTCAATCCAGCCTTCTTCGGAAAACTCGAGTTTTAATGCATTCTTCTTGATGGCCAAAGCAAGGATATTGATATCGATAGCATCCGCGGCGCGCTCAAGATCGCTTAAGAACATAATCATCGCCATCACGTTTTGATGAACGACCGTATTGGATTTGTTGGCGTGGTCCAGTAAGAACATCTTGGTTTCACGGTATAAGAAATCGACTTTGTTGTCCCGATCCTTGATGGAATCAAAGTCATTGGGGTCGTTGGATTCAAAAAGTTTTAAAGAGTCTTTGATCATGCCTAAAACGATATCCGCAGTGCGCATGATTTCGCGGTTAGCATAAGAGATGGCCAAGGCTGAGCTTTGGTAGTTGTTCATGTTTACGAACTCGGTCCCAAATTCTTCCGAGGCCGCCTTCGGGAACATGCGCTCAATGAGCTCTGCTCCCTTATTGATGAACGGGAAAAAGATGACCGCTGAAAGCACATTAAAGATCAAATGGGCATTCGCAATCGAGCGTGAAATCGTGGTGTCAAAATTGGCCAGAAAATCGATAAACACTTGGGTGAAGGGATAAAAGATGACCACACTGATTGTTTTGTAAAAGAAGTGGGCCCAGGCCACCTGGCGACCGATATAGTTCCCGCCAGCCGCGGCAATTAAAGCCACCGAAGTCGTACCGATGTTGGCGCCGTACACCCACAGCATGGCATCGTAAAAGGTAATCGCTTTTACCATCGCAAGACTCATCGCCAAACCAATTGTCACCGCGCTGCTTTGCACGAAGGCGCAAAAAACAATAGAAATAAGCAGAGAATATCCAGGGTTGTCGCGCAGGTTTTGGAAGATATCCGTTAGCATCGGATTTTCGGCAAAGTGGTGCGACGACACCGAGATCATTTTTAAACCGAAGAATAACAAACCAAAACCCATGAAGATGACGGAGAGATTTTTAAAAACGGTCTTTTTGGATTTAAAATAAAAGGCGAAGGAAATCGCAAAAATGGGCAGTGCATAGTTGCCTAAATCCAAAGAGATAAATTGAACTGTTAAAGTGGTTCCGACCGCTGTGCCAATAATGACGCCCATCACTTGGCGTAAATTAATGACCCGTGCAGAACCTAAGCCCACCAACATAGAAGTCACGGCACCGGAACTTTGCATCAGAGTTGTTAAAACGACGCCGGTAAGAATCGCTAAAAACTTGCTTTGAGAAAGACGGTTTAAAAGAATCGTAATTTTACCGGCCATTAACTTTTCTAAAGAAGAAGAGGCCAAACCCATACCGTACAAAAACAGCGCAACCCCACTGATAAGAATAATAAAATACGAATTGTGCGTGTCGATCATGCTGTCTGTCCGTTGTAAAATGGCTTAATAAGTATTTAGGATAAAACATCTCTTTCAAAAATACAAAAGAGACCTATATACTTAAGTCTAAAATCTTAAAGGAGATTCGATGAGTCATGCCTCGGCTATTCTTGTTGTTGCAGCGTTGATTCGTCGATCCGATGATCCCGAGCGGCGTATCTTAGTTGTGCGTCGCGGACCTGGAAAGAGTGGTGCGGGATTTTGGGAGTTTCCAGGAGGCAAAGTGGATTCCGGAGAAACTCCGGAACAGGCCCTGACGCGTGAAATTGACGAAGAGCTTTCTTTGTCTATCAAGGTCGAGTCACTTTTAGGTGAAAATGTCTTTGCTTATCCGGCAAAGACGATTCGGCTGCGTGTTTACTGGGCCGTAGCTGCCACGGGTGAGATTCAATTAAGCGAACATGATGCGGCTAAGTGGTGTAGGCCTGCAGAGATTATTGAAAGTGAACTGTCAGAAGCAGATCGCCCCTTTGTGCAAATGATTCTTCAGTCGTGTAAATAAGAGCGCTCTTCTGCCGTCGGAAAACGGCACATATTGCGTT
>JABWCO010000191.1 GCA_013360185.1 Bdellovibrio sp. | reverse complement strand
ATGAGACTGCTCAATGTAGCAGGTCGGTACAACGGGAATATTATGGCGTTCCAACTCGTAAAGATAGGTTTTATCAGCATTCCATCGCATGAGTGGAATAGAATTCCAAATTGGAATATTCCGTTGTTCGAGCCGATCAAGCCATGAAAAAAATATTGGTGATTTTTTGAAATAATCCCAAGCAGAACGTATAATGACACGGTCAAAATTATTCCATTCTACCAACGGATCATCCCAAACTGTGGCATGTACCTCGTGGCCACGCCGCATAAGCGCCGTAGAAAAAAGCATGTCATCGGGCAAAATTTCCGGATGTTCAGAATACGTAACAAAGCTAATGGTAGCCATAATGGGTGATAATAATCAAAAAATGATGGTTGTTGCGGCGGGCGTTCAAACTGCAACAACCATTGTTGGCAATACATACATTCTTAATCTATGTAAATTTCACCTTTTAAGTATAACGCCGCCGCACCCGCAATATGAACCACCAAATTATGACAAAGGCTTAAGCCTTAAAGATGCGATGGGTAATGGCACATTAAGTGTCGCGCGACATCAGCCATTTCAGAAGCAGCCCTTCTATGGAACTGTCGAGCTTGTCAGCGGAGAAATCGGTCAAGACATTGCTCACTATTTGCATCAGTCGCACCAAATCCGCTCGTTGGTTTCTTTGGGCGTGTATTTAGATCAATATGGAAAAGTGCAGGCAGCTGGTGGAGTTTTAATTGAAGTGATGCCGGGTGTTTCCGAAGCGATGGTGGAAGTGATTCAGCTTAACTATGAGGACTTCCAACCGAACATTTCAAAAATGTTGATGGACGGCGCGCAGGCTGAAGACTTAGTAAAACCCTTTATGGCGGGAATTGATTTCCACGAAATCCCCCACGAACACTATTTCGAATACCATTGTCCATGCACCAAAGAACGCGTCGTGCGTGCTTTAGAAACTTTGGGTGAAGACGAATTACAAGACATGATCACTAAAAACGAAACGGCAGATGTGACTTGTCAAGTGTGTGGACGACCTTACCAAGTGACTGTGCCAGAGATTCAGGAAATCAAAGATCGCGTGCACAAAGATTCAATGCACTAATGTTCGCTTCAGACAGGACTTAACATGAAAAAAGGCTTAGCTGCTCTTTTGTATCCTCACTCCATCTCAGACTTTATGGAATCGTTTGAGGAAAACAGACCTTTTGTTGTGCACCATCCTGTCGATGAGCTGAAGGCCCTCACAGATCTGCCTTTTCTGGCTTCGTTAGAGGCGATGCTGCAGTCTTGGACGGGAAAAATTCAAGCCCATCTTCCCGATGTTCGCGATGAATCCAGTGCCATTGATGTGAACTCTGCAGATGCCCAAAAAGTTTTTAATAACGGCATGGGTTTACTTTTTAACCAAGTGCAAACGACCTCTCCCTTATTAGTGGAATGGCTTGCAGAGATCAGAAAAGAGTTAGGTCTTTCGCAATTGTCCTATGGGCGTTGTTTAGTCTATGCGACCCCGAAAGGGAAGGGCACAGCCCCGCACTTTGATCAGAATATTAATTTCGTTTTGCAAGTTCATGGTGAAAAGACCTGGTACTTGGCTGCGAACGAACATGTGGTGAATCCATTGACTCGGTTTACGATGGGGCAAGAGCCTGACCCTGAAATGCAGACGTACCTCGAACACGAATTTCCCCGTGAAATGCCCAAGGACGCGCAAAAGATTGTGCTTAAGCCTGGGTCTTTGTTGTTTGTTCCGCGCGGCGTGTGGCATTCCACCGACGCTCAAGAAGACGCTTTGTCTTTGAACTTTACCTTCACCGCCGCCACGTGGATTGATGTGCTGACGGCGGCCTTAAAAAGTCGTATCGCTTTGGTGCCTGAATGGCGTGAAAGTGTGTATGGCTTAAATGATTCTTTTGATCGCGAAACTGCCGAAATGAAATTCAATGCTCTGTTGGCGTCTATCGTTGAAGATCTGCCAAATTGGCAAGCGGCTGATATCTTAGGCGCCACCGAAGGCGACGCCCCGGAAGTTTAAATTAATGCTGATCAACTTCAGTTGTACGTAAAACTTGATTGATAAATTTCACAGCTTCGCGAGTGTAATTCGCTTGAGCTTGATTCATGCGGGGGAAATGGCCTAAGTCTTCCGCTTCGCAAAACTGCTCTGCCGTCTCCGCGAACAGAGGATGCCACTGTCTTACTTCATAGCGCAGGTCACTTAATAAACTTTTCTCTGTGGCATTTAACATCCAGCGATCGTCCAACAATCTTAAGACTAAAAAAATATTCTTTAACGCTAAATAAGCGGTGTTGCGAATTTCTGCCGCGTTTGTGGCTTTAGCAAGGTCGCCTTTCAGCTTGGAGCCAGCAAAACTTCTGCACAGGGCTCGCAATGAAAAGATGCTGCTGCCACCAACGGTCAGAGGTCCGGCTTTTGTTTTTCCTGGATCGTAAACTTGGATAAGGCCTGAGGGCGGCATGATCAAGCCAGGATTTATAGGAAAAACAGTGTCACGGTATTGCGGGACATCGACGGGGGTGGCAAGGCTGCCGCCATTGACGGCGGGGATCGTTGGCATGGTGCTGCTGGTTTGCGCGGTCGCTGTCACAGAAAGAAGGACACCTAAAAGAACATACGTTAGTGATTTTCTTGCAGTCATGGCCACACCTCTAAAAGGAAATTTAGCAAGCTTGGTGCCATGGTCGGGACCCAAAGGCTTCGATTTGGGTGTCTAAGGGCTAGACTTTTTTTCCTATTTTGTCTTTAAGCTAAGCTTAAATTACAATTTAAGTATGAGTAAGAAACAGCACCTTTATGATTTCGAAGATTATAAGGCGTATCTGCGCCATCGTGCCGAAGCGGAGCGTGGAGTGAAGTCCGCCTTAGCGAAAGCTTTGAATTGCCAATCCGCTTACATTTCTCAGGTTTTAAACGAAAATGCCCATTTAAGTTTAGAACAAGCCGACGCTGCCAACACTTTTTTTGCGCACTCTGAAAAAGAGTCTCAGTACTTTCTGCTTTTGTTACAGCAAGAACGTGCGGGCACAGTCAGTTTAAAAAAATTCTTTGCCAATCAGCTTAAGATGTTTCGCGGCGAGCAACTAAGTTATCTCGATCGCAAAAATCTGCGCGACAGTTTAACGCTAGAACAACAAGCTGTGTATTATTCCTCGTGGGAATACAATGTCATCCACATGGCGGTGGCTATACCACGCTTGCGCACGAAGAGTGCCTTGCTCAAAGCCTTCCGTCTTTCAGAAAGCCGCTTGAATTAAAAACAAAAACCTACAACTTTTATCTTCATCTTACCTCCAAAAAAAACAACATACTTTCCAATATTCGAAAGCATAAGTAAAGCCCCGCTCCCAAAATCAATCCTTTCCCCTTTTTATTCATAAAAACAAGCACAATACGCCAACGTTGACGTGAACGACGTCAAATTTGACGTCCAAGACGCCATCGTTGGCATCAATGACGCCAAAATATACGTCGGTCGATGCCAAATTTGACGTCGCTGACGCCAACGTTGGCATCAGCAACGTCAACGTTGACATCAAGAACGCCATCTTTGACGTCCAAGACGTCAACGTTGGCGTTTTTTAGTCTTTTCATATAAAAAGATATCAAAAATTTCATTCCCCAAACAATCAACTTTATTTCCTACATTTGAAAATACAAGTAAAATCATCCTTTGCCTATGTTTTCATCCGAATACATTTCCATATACATCACACTAATCATCATTCTGATTGGTATATTTCTGTTCGTCAAAGAATATTTCACCATCGATACGTCATCCATTATCATTATGACCCTGTTCATCGTTACCGGGATATTGGATTACAAAGAAGGTCTTTCGGGCTTTACCAACAGTGCTCCCATCACGATAGCTTGTATGATGGTGATGAGCTACGCCGTCCTAAATTCGGGCTTACTCAAGGGATTTCGGGACATTCTAGTCAAAATCGGTAAGAAAAACTATGCGTTAACACTTGTTGTGTTTTGTTTAGTTACTGCCGCGTTTTCGGCTTTTATCAATGACTCAGCAGTCGTGGCAATTATGATTCCGATTGTGCTTCAAGTGAGTAGCAAAAGCAACATTAGTGCATCAAAATTATTATTACCTGTTTCTTTTGCAGCGGCAATGGGCGGAGCAGGGCGGTCAGCCCGAGGTGGCCGCCGCATTGCGCAGGCGCATGGATCTGGTGGAGCAGGGCGGGAAGCCCTGAACCGCATCCGCGTGCGCTTTGTCCAGCACCAGACCACGACAAACGGATGACCATCCCCCTCGATGTGGCCTGCCTCTGACAGCAGGGTAAACGCCTATGCGCAAGTACCTGCAATATCTGGATACTTTTTCGCGCACGACCGTTCGTTTTTGACCTGAATCACCATCCCCAGGGTGCGGTTGTGCGTCCCGGTGGCAGGGATGGCAGACCAATCAACACACGAGAGGGAATCCTGATGCGTACT
>JABWCO010000190.1 GCA_013360185.1 Bdellovibrio sp. | reverse complement strand
ATCCGTCAAAAGACGTTGAAAAATACTACACTATGTATCGTGAAGACTTGAAAAAAGCCGGCATCGATATGGAGTTGAAATATCTTGAGTGGAACTCATTCCTGAAGCTGGTTGACGAAGGCAATTTCGATGCCGTGACAATGGCTTGGGGTGGCGGTTCTGTCGATCCAGATCCTAAACAAATCTGGCACTCAGCAAGTGCTGTTGCTGGTGGATCTAATTTCATCGCTTACAAAAATCCTGAAGTTGACAAACTGATCGACGAAGCTCGTGTTGAGCCGAACAAGGCAAAACGTGTGGCAGCTCTTAAAAAAGTTTACGCTAAAATCGCTGAGGACGCTCCTTATGCGTTCCTATTCAACGATAAATTCGCATTCTATGCTAATTCATCTCGCATGGGTTCACCTGCAGAGACATTCAAATACGAAATTGGCAGAGACTACTGGTGGATGAAGGCTCAATAGGCCTTCGTTCCGTCCTTTTCTGTGAATCCAACCGGGAATATTTTTTAAGGCGTACAAGGTACGCCTTCCCTTTCGGCCCGGTTGGCTTTAAGAGTACAGCACTGTAAGTTTTGATGTGGGAGTAGGGCTTTGATCATTTACCTGATTCGCCGATTGTTATTGATGATTCCGACGTTCTTCGGGATTACCATTGTCACATTTGTATTGATTAATTTGGCTCCAGGCAGCCCGATTGAGCAGAAACTTCAAGCCATTCGCTTTGGTTCTGCTGGCGGCGGCGGAGCAAGTTCAGGGAGTGTGAACTCTCGCGGCGACACTTCTGTGAATGAAGAAGTTATTGAAGCTCTGAAAAAGCAGTACGGCTTTGATAAGCCACTACACGAGCGCTACATTATTTGGTTAAAAAACCTAAGCCGCTTGGATTTTGGTGAAAGTTTCACTTACCAAGAGCCGGTAATCGACGTTATCAAAAGTAAATTCCCTGTGTCTTTGCAGTTCGGTATTGCCTCCTTAATTCTGACTTATTTGGTGTGTATTCCTTTAGGGATTCGTAAAGCGATTAAGGCCGGGGGGGCCTTTGACCGTGTCACCGCAATTTTTCTTAATTTGACGTATTCAATCCCTCCACTGGTTTTGGGTATCTTCTTAATCGTGGTTTTCGCCGGGAAATTAAACATGTTCCCAATTGGCGGTTTGCAGTCAGATGATTATGACTCCCTGACTTCGTTTGGAAAGATTATCGATCGGGCCCATCATTTTGTGCTGCCTTTGATCTGTTATATGATTGGTGGATTTACGGAGCTTTCAGTTTTGATGCGTAATTCGATGTTAGACGTTATTAAGTCTGATTTCGTGCGTACGGCTCGCGCCAAAGGTCTTTCTGAAAAAGTTGTGGTCTTCAAGCATGCTTTAAGAAACGCTTTGATTCCTATCGCGACGGGCCTGGGTGGTTTCTTTGGTGCCTTCTTGGCGGGTTCTTTGATCATCGAACAGATGTTCAATTTAGATGGTATCGGTTTGTTGGGTTACCAATCTATCTTGTCACGTGATTACAACGTGATTATGGGTATCACTTTTATTTCGTCTATGTTGTTGATGTTCGGTCGCGTATTCAGTGACGTTATTTACGTTCTTATTGACCCAAGGATTGATTTCAAATGATGGATCCAATTCAGAAGTACCTTATTCGTAATGAGTTGACGTTAAAGCGCTATAAACGTTTTAAACGTGATCGCACAGCTGTGATCTCTGTTTGGATTCTGTTGACGATGTTCTTCTTTAGCTTCACGGCAGAATTATGGGCGAACAACCGCCCTCATGTGGTGCAGTACCAAGGGAAATTATATTTCCCGTTGTTTAAGAATTATCACCCGACAGATTTCGGCCGCGATGATATTTATGTTATGGACTATCGCCAGCTTGAATTGCAAAAGGGCGATTGGGCCGTGTGGCCGATCATTCAGTGGGACCCATACGAGAGCAACAAATTGGTCGACACGTATCCATCTCCACCAACTAAGGAGAACTGGATCGGTACAGACGAAAGCGGTCGCGATGTTATGACTCGCTTGCTGTACGGCTTCCGTTACACCATGTTGTTTGCGGTGGGCTGTTGGATTGTGACTTATATCCTGGGTATCACGCTGGGTTCGATCATGGGATATTTGGGTGGAAAAACGGATCTGGTCGGTCAACGTGTCGTCGAGATCGTTGAAAGTATTCCGATCTTATTCGTCTTGATCACCATCATTTCGATCTTTACGCCAAGCTTGCCATTGTTAGTGATTTTCTTTGCGATCTTCAGTTGGACAGGAATTTCGGCGTACATGCGTGCGCAGTTCCTTTCTTTAAGAAAGCGCGAATACGTTGAAGCGGCCCGTGCTATTGGGGCGGACCATAAACGTATTATCGGAAAACACATTCTGCCGAATGGTTTAACTCCGATCGTAACGTTTGCGCCGTTCTTTATCGCAGGTGGCGTGAATACCTTGTCGTTCCTAGATTATCTAGGGATGGGTTTGATTCCACCAACACCAAGCTGGGGCGAATTGATGGCCCAGGCGCAAAAATGGTTCACGATCGCTGAATGGCTGGTATGGGGACCAATGGTTGCCATCGTCGTCACCTTGACTGTCTTAATCAACATCGGCCAAGCAGTCCGCGACGCCTTCGACGCTAAAATGTAGAAACGAAAAGAGGCGCTTTAAGCGCCTCTTGTTTTTTGCTGTAACTAAAGTTCCAGTCCGATATTTTTACTATAGGCGTTGCGCCGTTCTTCATTGAAAAAGTATTTAAGCTCAATCAAAAATCTGAATCTTTCGTGCAGTTGCATCCCTGAAATTATAAAACCGAATTTTAACTTAGGAATAAGAACTGCCGCATTGTTGGGGTGATGGGTGCTAGTAACTACTTGAAAGCCCTCTTGCTTTAATCTTTCCATAACAAAGCCTAGAAGATGTCAGGTCTCAAACTTACATAAGAGTTTTAGGGCCGTTTTGAATGAAAAAATAAATTTCTTTGTAAAGGCTTTAGATTCTGAGGCATGGCTAACAAAAAAGGGCTCCGTGCGGAGCCCTTGGAGTTTGCTGGGATTTTTAAGGGAAAGCTTATTCGGCTTCTTCTAGGTAGGTGTAACCAGAAAGGCCTTCTTCGTAGTGCTTGATCAGAAGTTTTGCTTCTTGTTTTGTGATCGTGCCTTTTTGGATGCTTTCTTCGGTTGCTTGGCGAACGCTGTCGACCATTTCAGAGCGGCCGTACTGAACGTAAGATAATACTTCAGTCACGGTGTCACCTGGAACATAATGGTCAATAGTATAGCCCACGCCACTTAAAGAAATATGCACGGCATCGGTATCACCGAACAAGTTGTGCAAGTCGCCCAGGATTTCTTGATATGCGCCTGTTAAGAACACACCCATGTAATATTGTTGGCCATCTGTGAACTGATGCAAGCGGATCGTTTCTTTCGGTTCGCCAGATTCTGTGTCGATGAACTTTTCAATCACGCCGTCAGAGTCACAAGTCAAGTCCGCCAACGTCGCTTCACGAATAGGTTCTTCGTTGAGGCGATGAATAGGGATGACTGGGAACAATTGTCCCACAGCCCAAGAATCTGGAACCGATTGGAACACCGAGAAGTTTGAGAAATAAGTGTCGCAAAGTTCTTTTGATAAAGCGGCTAAGATGTCCTCGGTGTCAGCGACAGTCTTCGCCAGTTTCACCATTTTCGTAGCGATTGCGAAGTACATAGACTCACACCAAGCACGTTGTTCAAGACCCAAAACGCCGTAAGTGAACAACTGCAAAGTTTCTTGCTTAGCTTGTTCTAAGTCATTGAAACATTCGTTGATATTGTCTTTGTTCACTTTTTCATAGATGTACTGCATGTCTTGCATGATCGAAGGATCTGCTTTGCCAGCAGGGCGAGGTGGTTCGTGGCGGTGCAAATCGTTAACACCCATCACGTTAAAGACCAAGACCGAGTGATGTGCCACTAAGAAGCGACCAGACTCTGTCACGATGCTTGGATGTGGAATGCCTTTTTCGTCACACAAAGTTTGCAACACAGACACGATGTCATTCGCGTATTCTTGTTCAGAGTAGTTGATCGAGCTGTCAGAGTGTCCTGAACCGTCGTAATCAACACCCAAACCTCCGCCTACGTCGATGTATTTAAGGCCCGCACCCATTTTGTGAAGTTCCGTATAGAAGCGTGCGCCCTCTTTCAAAGAGGACTTGATCGACTGGATCTGTGGAACTTGCGAGCCAATATGGTAATGCAGAAGTTCAAGGCAATCCAACATGCCTTCTTTTTTCAAGAACTCAACACCTTCAACGATTTCCGTCGCGGTCAAGCCGAACTTAGAGCGGGCGCCAGAAGAGTCGACCCATTTGCCGGCCCCTTGGGTATTTAGTTTTGCTCGGAAGCCGATTTTTGGACGAGCATTGAATTTTTTTGCTACGTCCACGATCATTTTTAGCTCTTCTTTACGGTCGACAACGATGATGG
>JABWCO010000189.1 GCA_013360185.1 Bdellovibrio sp. | reverse complement strand
GCCTTCACTGGTAAACTTCAATGCGTTGCCGATCAGGTTAAATAGCACTTGGCGCAACCGGGTGGGGTCTCCCCATTGGTGTTGGGGGACCTTCTTGTCGATTTCTAGCTCGAATAAAATCCCTTTCTCTTCCGCTTTAATTTGCATAATTTCAAAGACGCTACGAATGGTGGTGTGTAAATTAAAACTGATATTTTCGACGGTGACGGCTTTCGCTTCAATTTTAGAAAAGTCTAGGAGGTCATTGATTAAAGCTTTCAGATTTTCACCGGCATGGCTAAAGAGAGTTAAGTAACGTGATTGATCTTTAGAAAGTTGGGTTTCCTTTAAGAGCTCAAGCATTCCTAAAACCGAATTGAGTGGTGTGCGAATTTCATGGCTCATGCGGGCTAAAAATTCAGATTTGGCTTGAGAAGCTTCTTCCGCCTGCAGTTTCGCATTGGTCAACTCACTTTCTGTTTCGCGCAATTTTTCTAGTTTTTCCGTTAAGGACGAGATCGAAGCTCCGGTGATCAACGAACAAAAACAAAGTGTTAAAAGTGTCGCGGGCGTTTGGATCGTCGCCAGATCAGCCACTCTTGGCATATTTAATAGGTTCGGCGCATTGATCGTGATTGCCATGATCCATGTGTTAATAAAAACAGCGGCATAGAGTCCGTACCAGGCCGCCGCCATCAGCATTAAAATTCCATACACATACCAAATTTGCACCAATGGAAAAGTCAGACCTAATAGAAGACTGCCCGCTAAAGTGCAACCCCATAGAATCCACTCTTTTTGACTCAGTTTATTAAGATGCAAGGGGGGCAGGGCGTGGTAGGTAAATCTGGAAAGATTCTTTTTAACAAGGTACGGAGTCAGCAATATGAGCAGTGGCAAGGTGACGAAAAGCCCCCCCGTCAAGTCGCCAATCAAAGTGACAACAACTTGCCACAAAAAGAACGAACGGTCGCTGACGCCTGAAAGCGCATAGATGATTTGCGACAGGGGAGAACAGAAAAGAGAAGGAATCAACAAGCCATAGATAAAGAGCAGACTGATGTTTTTCGGCCCCGGAGTCCAGACCGGTTGATTTTTAAAACGCTCACGCACCAAAACGCCCGAGATAAAAACTTCTAGAACCTCTGGGATTGCATAGAGGGGATAAAGTTGCGCGTGAGGAAAGTTTAAGAGGACGGCCGTTAAAAGGCCATTTAAGTACACGGGAATGAGAACCCGAGGGCCCCACCAAAGACCCATGACCACACCTAAATTTACGGGGAAATAAATCCAGTAAACACCTTGATTGTTATTAAAGGGCAGGCTGAGCAAATTGCCAGCGACTAAAACTGCAAATGGTAGGACCCAGCTCCACCACGGTAAATTCTCTGGAAGGCTTCTTTGTTCCATTTGGTTATGCTAAACGCGATCGGATGGATAAGCTAAAAGCGACTTTTGCTTTTGCCAAAGGTCACAGACTGGACTGGATTATCGTAACTCAGGCATGATGTCATACACCTTAGAAAAGCTTTCACCAAAGCAGGTGCCGGTTTTGCAGCGATTGAAGTTGATACAGCCCCCTTCGCTTTGAACCCGGTAGATATCATCTTCTAAAAAATCATCCATTCCGGAGCTTAGAATTCCAATCAGTTGTCCCTGAGAATTAAATAATGGCGATCCGGAGCTGCCGTTGAAAGTATCCACGGCCACTTTTAAAAAGCCACTGGCAGAGTTCGTCTCTAACACTTTGCCGATATCGCGTTTTAGAGGCAGACCTAAAGGATGCGAGTAACTGACCACGGCTTCGCCAACTTTTAAATTTTGCGAACTTGCTATTGGCACTGGCGCTACACCTGGAACCGGGCGATCTAATTCGACCACGGCATAGTCGATGCCTTTTTTTGTATTCAAAGAGTGGCTGATAATCGTTTTACATTTAAAAACTTCGGACACCGACAAACTGGCTTCTTGGGCTTTTTTTAGATTCCAAGCAAAGATGAAAAAAGATTGAGCGCAGCTATCCGTCGCACGGAAACAGTGCGAGGCCGTCAGAACTTTATTGGGTGCGATCAAGACGCCCGAACAGTTGCCGACCGCAGGTTGGTCTAAAAATTTCTCGTCCTCACATAGCGGGTACTGTTGTCGCAAAGGCAGGGATTTAATCACATAGTCTTTGCCACTTTTGTTTAAAAGTAAATCGTCAGCCGTTAAAATCATCGCCGTCGCCGCTGCGGCCACAGATTCATCCAGGACAACTTCTTGGCGGGTGTCGGAACCATAAATTACGGCCCACGAATCCCCCAGAATATTTTGCAGTTCCTGTTTAGGAGAACAACTTAAAAGGCCTAAAAATACCAGCGCATAATGCTTTCGCATTAATGAAGGTCCTGTGGCAAAATTGTTTGTCCGACAAGTTTTCCACCAATAATTAAATATCCGTGGTCATGGGTTTTTTTAGGTGCGAAATGCACCCAGTGAATGATCGCTCCCACCGGAGAATAGGGGTCGGTAATATAGTCGCCACAAGCAATCACCTCGTCAGCGAATTCATATTTAGGCAGAGGGCCGAATTTGACGTTATAGATAATCTCAATACGGTCATGGGTCGTTCTTAAATCGCGATCCAGATCGATTCACCAAAAGTCCACGGACGAAGGCGCGGCTCAGAAACTTTCTTTTGCTAGAATAAATCCATTCGATAACTTGGGCTTCATTAAAGTCCAAGCGTTTTTGTTTATCCATGCAAGCGGGCAGGGGGCCTGCGAAACTTAAAGAAGAAAGAATCAAAATAGCGGCAGATACTAAAAGGGAATTTCTCATATCGGGGAACCTATCAAAGAAGTCCCTTTTTGACTGCCCACTAAAGCATTGCAGAAAAAACTTTCTCGGATGTCTAGGATTTGATCAGGAAATTATTGCGATTCCAGCAGGCGCAGCAGCTCTTCTTTTTGTGCCAGGCCGTCATTATAGCCAATCTCAATCAAATCAGCACAAAACTCCGAGTCAAATAGCAAATAGCTGATAAGTTCACTGGCATCGTGTAAAGAACCTAAGCCTTTAAGTAAAAAGCGCACCATGCGGGGCAATTTGTTTGCTCTTTGCACCGCCATTTCGCCAATATCCGCAGACGGTGAAATCATCAAATAATCGATGGGTCGTAGTGACGTCATTTTTCGCTGTTCTGCCGACATCATGCGGGCCAAATCGTTTGAGCGTCGCAATCGATCCACGTCTTGTTCCACGGCATCTAATAACACACCATTCATAACGGTGTTGATCACGCGGGCCACACTGGGCGCCATTTGGTCTTGATGGGCGCGCTCTTCGTGGGCCGTGGCGCTGAGCATGCGCACGCCGATAATCAAGATTTTCTGAGCCCCCATATAGATCACGGGACTGCACGGGGCGTGATTACGAACCGCACCGTCCCCGAAGTACCGTTGACCGACTTTTACCGGTGGAAAGAGTAACGGAATTGCCGAAGACGCCATGATATGATCCGTGGTAATGCGGGCGAACTCGCTGCGTTTGCGACCCTTATCCCAAGGTGTGATGTCGTCATGACTTTGAATGAACGTGGTTGTCGCTGATTGCACATAATCAATCGCCGTCACCGCAAGTCCCTTAATGTGGCCTTTACGCAGATTTTCATCGACCTTGTCGTAATTCATATTGGAATGAATCAGATGGCGCAGGGGGGCCGTATCCATCAAGGATTTTCCTGGGGTCGTGCCTGTCACTGCACCAATGGATAAATCTCGGAACCACTGAAAACCAATTTTCCCCATATTGATAGAGTCCGTAGAAAAGACTTTTTCAAAGGAGATTTCGCTCCATAAGCGCACCAATTCTGAAGTGGCGACGTGTAAGTCTTGAGCATTGCTGGCTAAGGAACTGGCGTTAATAGCGCCGGCACTGACGCCAGACAGATAATCGAACTTTAAGGGTACGCCAGAGCTGTGACTGATCTGTTGTGCTGCCATAATCACGCCGACCTGATAAGCGCCGCGGGCTCCGCCGCCAGATAAGACCAAACCTAAATCTTTGTTCATGAACTAGCGTCCTTTGACTTTTAAAGGCTGAAATATGTCGGAAGACTTTAGTGCAGCGGGCGCACGTCCCGCAGAAGAGGATAATTTGTTTAAACAGGTGTGGCGTTGGTCGTCGCTCATTGTGTCGTCGCCCACGCAGGAACTTAAAGAGCGCGGTTGAATTTTTTTATCTTTCAAAGAATCCCAGCAAGTCCAAAAAGCGGTGTCGTCCTTTTGCAGATTGCAAACGCTGGCCGCGTACCAGTCGATCGTTTCTTTTTGTGTGCGTTGTTCACAGTTTTTAATGTCATCATCGCCAATGAAGCGGCTGCATAAGTTTTCGGGATTGACGGGTTCAAGAGCAAAAGCAAGAAGGGGGATGCTGGAGATCAGGAGGAGGGACTTTAAGGCCAGTTTAAGCGAAGGTTTGCGCAGCAAACTCATGAAGCCACCTTAATTTTAAAAAGAACAGAGTACATCGCTTTCAACATGTCCGGATCATAACGTCCCGCTAACTTTTCTTTCATCATGGTGACCGCGTCTAAAGGAGTCATGGGCACGTTATACGAACGTTGTGTTGTCATCGCATCGTAAGTGTCAGTGATCGCCACAATACGCGCAAAAGGATGAATTTCATCAGCGATCAACTGCTGCGGATAGCCATTGCCTGACCAGGATTCATGATGTTCAAAGCAGGCAGCCTTGATCGCGTCGCTGATGTCCGGATGATTATTTAAAATCACTAAGCCGTATTGTGGATGCATTTTCATTTGCTCCCACTCGGCATCCGTCAGGCCGCCTTTTTTGCACAAGATATCTAAGCTCACGCTGCGTTTACCGATGTCGTGAAAGAGTGAGCCGACCCCCAGCTCTTCCAATGTTTTTGCGTCATAACCCAGGGCTTTACCTAAACCCAAAGAGTAAATACTGACATCCAGGGAGTGATTGTAAGTGTAAAAGTCATGACCCGACAAAGAGATCATAAAACCCATGGCTTCTGGCGCATGTTCCATCAAATCAATAAAATCTTTGATGATCGGACGGGAGTCGTCCAAGGCTTTATTGACATCAGGATTTTCGAAAAGATCTTCCATTAAGGCCACGGAAGATTCACGCAAGATAGCGGCTTTTTCGAACGGATTGATTAGGTTTGAGTTCATTTCTTCGCGAACCCAGTCGCGATAGGTTTGTTTGTCTTCAGCTTTGACAAAGAAAGAGTCGCCAGTGTCGCGGCCGTGCAAGGTTTTGATCTTGCCATCAGAAAGGCGATCGCCCGCGCGTAAATACAAAATATGTTTACCGTCCACAAGGACATAAATGTCGAAAGTGGTGACTTTGTCAGGGCGAATAGTATTCAAACGAATACGAAAGAAAGAAGCGTTCTCCATAGCAAAATTCTGCCATGGATACATTGACTTAGGAACAAATTCCTGAATAATCGAAGGCGATGGCCCTTCGTCTAGATACTTCCATTCAATACCTTAAAGGAGTCGGCCCCAAGCTTGGCGATCTCTTCTCTCGGAAGGGTTTAAAGACCTTGGGCGACCTTTTAGAGTTCTATCCCAGAGCCTATGAAGATCAGAGGGCTGCTCGCAACATTGCCAGTCTCAAAGCGGATGATATTGTCAGCATCAAGGCCCAAGTTGCGACAGTTCACAGTGTCAATATGGGGCGCTCAACACGCAAGATGTTTGATGTCGTTGTGCGCGATGCCTCGGGGCAGATTCACTGCAAATATTTCCGCGTGCCTTACAAGGGGTACTTCGAAAGATTTAAACCTCACACCGAGGTGCGGGTGGTTGGAAAAGTCACTGAATACCGTGGGCGTTTGGAGTTTCATCATCCCGATATTCGCGATATTGAACCTGAAGACGAAGGCAAAGATGCGCTGATTCCTCTTTACACAGAAATCGAGGGTCTGGCCACGGCGAAAATCATGAAGCTCGTGCGGGCCGCGTTTACGCAGCTGGAAGAGTGGCCCGAAGAAGCTTTGCCAAAATGGATCTTGCAAAAATACTCGCTAAAGCCGCGCAAAGAGGCCTTAAAAGAACTTCATTTTCCTGATCCAGAAAAGGCCACGGAATACGCTGAATTCAAAAGTGCCGCCCAGCGCAGAATTATCTTTGATGAATTTTTTTGGTTGGAGCTGTACTTGGCGTCGCGCAAAGTGGGGTTTAAAAAATCCGGAGCGCCACAAATTCACAATAAAGGTGCAAATCTTAGCGCTTTAGAAAAAAATCTGCCGTTTGTCATGACCGGCGCCCAAAAAAGAGTCTTCGCAGAAATTAAAGCAGACTTAGAAAAAGCCCAGCCTATGCATCGCATGGTTCAAGGCGATGTGGGCAGTGGTAAAACCCTGGTGTGCTTCCTGGCAGCGACCTACGCGGCGGAAAGTGGTTTTCAGTCATGCTTGATGGCGCCAACGGAAATTTTAGCAGAGCAGCACTTTAAAAATGCAAAAAAAATTCTGGAACCTTTGGGTGTCCGACTGGGGATGTTGCTTGGAAAAAGCAAAGCTTCAGAAAGAAAGCAAGTTTTAGCGGCCCTTCACGCCGGCGAAATTGACTTGATTGTTGGTACTCACGCTTTGATCGAAGATGAGGTGCAGTTTGCCAATTTGGGCTTGGTGATTATTGACGAGCAACATCGTTTCGGGGTTGAGCAACGGGGTGTATTAAAGAATAAAGGTCAATCACCGCACTTTTTAGTGATGACGGCGACACCCATCCCACGCACTTTGGCGATGACGGTGTATGGCGATCTGGACGTTTCGATTATCGACGAGATGCCAGCAGGGCGCAGTCCCATTCAAACCCGCGCAACATTTGAAAGTAAACGCCCCCAAGCTTTAAACTTTATGCTCGAGCAGCTCCAAAAAGGTCGCCAAGCCTACATTGTTTATCCCTTGGTTGAAGAAAGTGAAAAAATTGATTTAAAAGACGCCGTGTCAGAGTATGAAAAGCTGAAAATTCAGTTCCCACAGGTGAAGTTTGGTCTGTTGCACGGAAAAATGAAGTCCGATGAAAAAGACCAGGTGATGACTCAATTCCGCAATCAAGAAATTCAGGTTTTGGTTTCAACCACGGTGATCGAAGTAGGCGTGGACGTTCCAAATGCCAATATCATGATTATTGAGCATGCCGA
>JABWCO010000052.1 GCA_013360185.1 Bdellovibrio sp. | reverse complement strand
GGTTTCACCCAAGGTGCGGTGAAAAACGTCAGAAAACTCGAAAATTGGGGTTTCAATTTCGCCATATCCGTAAAGAATTGCTTTTTCATAGGCTGATTGTTCGACAAAACGGAAAAGAAGATTGTCCTCGGGAAGTAGGTCGCGGGTGCCACGGACTCGCTGTAATTTTGCGCTCATAGAAAAAGCCTCGTTCTGTGAATGAAAACCTAGTTATAGCAGAGCAATCGACCAGGCGCAAAGCTATTGCTTTTACGGGGGGTGGGGTTTTTAATGTAAAGAGGTAGGGATATGATGAAAAAATGGGTTCTGGCCGGAGTTTTAATTTTATCAGTCGTCGCAGGTGCCGTGATCTATCACACGGTGCTATCGCGCAGCGGGTCCTTAAGTGGGGTTGAAGTAGACTGGCGTCTTTTGGGGGATATGGATTATATCACCGGCAAAGCGTCTTCTGAACTTTCAGCTCTGAATGGCAAACCGGTAAAAATCCCGGGTTTTATGGTGCCATTGGAAGACGAGCAACGCGACGTCGTTGAGTTTTTATTGGTGCCCAGTCCGCAGGCGTGTATTCACGTTCCGCCCCCCCCGCCGAATCAAATGGTGTACGTGAAAATGAAACGAGGCACGGACGTGGCGATGGGGCCAATCTGGGTCTATGGCACTTTAAATTTAGTCACTAAGAAATCCATGTACGGAGATGCATCATTCGAACTTGTTGGCGAGGCGATTGAACCTTACAAATAACGTTATCAGGGAGGTCTCATGTTTAAAGTACTTCTTATATCAGTGATGGTCTTGGCTGCACGCGACCACGGTTCCCACGAACACGGCGCGGGACGCGTGAGCATCGGCTTTGACGGCAGAAAAGGTCGCATTGAAATGGAAATTCCGGCAGAGACTTTGTTTGGCTTTGAACACGAGGCCAAATCTAAAAAAGACAAACAGAAAAAAGAAGAAGCGTTAAAGAATCTGGAAGAAAAAATCACCGAGATGATCGTTTTTGATCCGGCGCTAAAATGTGAAGTAAGAAAAGATATCTTTGAGGTCAGTCAAAGTAAAAATCATGCCGATGTAGAGGCCGATTTTACGGTGTCTTGTGACAAGGCCGTGGCTGAAAGTACGGTGAGCTTTCACTTTGAAAAAGTTTTTTCGCGCTTTAAAAAAGTTCAAGTGGATTTTATCACCGATGGTGTGCAGAAATCCTTACAAGTTTTAAAAAACGGGGACAGTCTTGAGCTCAAGTAATATTTTAGTCGAAATGCGGGATGTGCAGTACACCTACGGGGCCAATCAAAAACCTACCGTGCATATTCCTGAATTTTCTATTGTGCGCGGTGAGGAGCTTTTTTTGTACGGTCCCAGCGGCACAGGTAAAACCACGTTGCTTGAAATGTTGGCCGGTGTTTTAAAGCCACAGCAAGGTACACTGAAAATCCTGGGCTGTGAATTTTCGCAGATGAGTGCGGCAGCACGTGATGCTTTCCGTGCCGAGCATATGGGTTACGTTTTTCAAAACTTCAATTTGATTCCCTATCTTACAGCGCAAGAAAATATCGAACTCCCCTTACACCTCAGTGCCGGACGGCGGGCCCGCTTGGGCAGTGTGGACAGTGAAATGGTGATTCGTGCCTTGTGCGGAACCTTGGGTATCGGCGATATTCTTGGAAAGAAAGTTGGAGAGTTGAGCGTCGGCCAACAACAGCGTGTCGCCGTGGCGCGTGCTCTTTTAGGCAAACCCGATTTACTTTTAGCCGACGAACCCACCTCTGCTTTGGATACCGATCACCGCGAAAAGTTTTTGAAACTTTTGTTTGAACTTTCCGATCTGTACGGTACGACCGTCGTCTTTGTTTCTCACGATCGCAGCATTGAAAAACTATTTACTCGCTCCATCTCGTTAGAGTCGATCAATAAGGTTGTGTAATGGTCTTCTTAAAGCTCGCTATTAAATCATTAAAGAATCGTGTTTTTACAACGGGTCTGACTGTTTTATCAATCGCCCTCAGCGTGACCTTGCTGTTGTCTGTCGAACGCGCCAAGCGTGCGGCGGAAGAAGGCTTCACCCAAACGATCAGTAAAACAGATTTGATCGTGGGCGCCCGCAGCGGTCCTTTGCAACTGATCTTGTACACGGTTTTTAATATGGGTAATGCGACTCATAATGTGTCCTATGAAAGTTATGAAGACATCAAAAAGAATCCAGCGATTGAATGGACGATTCCTTATTCTTTAGGGGATGGTCATCGTGGTTTCCGTGTCGTAGGCACGAACGAAGACTTTTTTAAATATTATCACTATCGCGGTTCACAAAAAATTGCATTGGCAGAAGGCGACGTTTTCAAAGGTCTTTGGGATGTCGTCGTTGGGGCTGATGTCGCTAGAAAATTAAATTATAAACTGGGCGAGCGTATCATCGTGACTCACGGAGTGACCAAAGGGGAGGGCGTGCAAAACCACGACGACAAACCTTTCGTGGTTTCAGGGATTATGAAACCTACGGGCACACCATTGGATCGTGGTGTTTATATGTCCTTACAAGGAATGGAAGCTTTGCATATTGATTGGCAAAGTGGAGCCGCACCGACGCCAGAAAACGCCGTGCCGCGCGAGCAGTTAAATAAAGACACTTTGAAAGTTCACACGATCACAGCTTTCTTTGTCGGTTCAAAAACGCGCATTGATACTTTACGTTTGCAGCGTGAAATCAATAATTACAAAGAAGAGCCTTTGCTAGCGATCATTCCAGGCGTGACATTAAGCGAGCTATGGAACGGCCTTTCTTATGTTGAAGGCGTACTGCGCATGATTTCGTGGATGGTTGTGGTTGTGGGATTTATGGCGATGCTGATTGCCTTAACAACAACATTGAACGAACGCCGTCGCGAAATGGCCATCTTACGTTCTGTGGGCGCGACCTCTTCGCAGTTGGTAGGACTTTTAGTTTTTGAATCTGCTTTGCTGACTTTACTAGGAGTCATCAGTGGTGCCGTATTGTCCTTGGTTTTGGTAGCCGCTTTAAAACCGTGGCTTGAAACAGAGTTCGGACTTTATTTAACGGGTTCTGGCTTCACCGCGCGCGAGTGGGTGTATATGCTGGTCACTTTAGTCGGCGGAACCTTGATTGGTTTAGTGCCGGCAATGCGTGCGCAGCGCTTGGCTTTGAAAGATGGGTTGAGCGTTCGGCTTTAAGACTGTGATGTTAGCTTGGTTCAGGAATGTTTAGTGTTCCTGAACGAGCTTTGTATCGAAGACAAGCAAGGCTCGTGGCCCTAAATCATAAAAATGATTCTACATTTTAGAAAATAGACACCGAAAACCAGGATTTTCGGATGGAGTATTTAAGGAATTGTTGGTCGAAGGTCGCCCTTTGCGGGGGCCCGGACGGCCCGAACCGCTGGCAAAGCCAGCGGCCGCAATTGAGCCAGGAAGGCGTGGCGACCGCAGCGCCAGCAGTTCCTTAAATACTCCATCCGGAAATCCGTCGTCCTACGCTGCTTGGATTTTTACTTTGTCAGCAGACTCAGCCTCATAGTCCGAATAAGGAGTTTTCACTTCCACCATCGAACCATCTTCAGCCTTGTAACCACGGACTTTGTACATCTTGATCGCTTCCGAGCGTCCTTTGACTTCGGCGGCGCCGGCAAGCTCCACTTTGAAATCTTCGCCAACTTTTTCGATCACAGAATCAGTTACTAGCAAGTCTGCACCAAAGGCCTTGGTTGAGGCTTCAATACGTGATGCTGTATTGACGGTGTTCCCGATAACGGTGTACTCCATCCGTTCATCTGAACCAATCGTTCCAGAAATTGCACGACCCGCATGCAAGCCCATCCCGATGTTTATGGCAGGTTGCCCTCGTGCGATACGACTTTCATTTAACGTTTCAAGAGCTTTGCGCATTTCTAAGCAGGCACGTAAAGCTTGATGGCAATCACGGTCTGAACTTTTTGGTGCGCCCCAAATCGCCATGATCGCATCCCCGATAAATTTATCGACGACTCCGCCGTGGGCATTAATGATTTTAACCATCGCACCAAAGTATTCATTCAGCATTTCGACAACTTCTTCCGGCGAACGTTTTTCAGAAAACGCGGTAAAGCCACGGATGTCGGAAAAAAAGACCACGACGTCTTTGGATTGCCCGCCGACACCGATGTCTTTACCGATCAAATCTTCGGCGACAGAGGATCCGTGGAACTTACTGAAAAGACTTTTTACTTTATCGCGTTCTTTTAAACCCTCGGTCATGTGATCAAAGGCTTCCGCCAGGTCACCGACTTCGTCATGGGACTTCACTTGCGAGCGCGCTTTTACGTCAAAGTTTCCCTTAGAAACTAAGGCGATCATCTCGGCCAATTTTTCAATCGGGGAGGTGAGTGTCATAGAAAATAAGAAGATAAAGAAGATCGCCAAAGAAATGGCAGAGCCTGCGACAAAAATCGCACGGCGTTTTACTTCGTGGGAAACCTCTTGAATGGTTTCTTCTGATGTCAAAGAAACGACAGTGCCGCCGAACGAAGTTTTGACAGAGGCTCCGAAATAATTTTTTTCAAAGTCAGGATCTAAAAACTTCGTTTGATACTGCGGTGACTTTTGCACTAGTGCCTTTTGTACAAAAGGATTTTTACTTAAGTTTAAGCGGGCCATGGCTTTTTGTTCGTCTTTGTGGGCTAAAAGCTCGCCATTGCGATCGACCAGGTATTGAGTTCTTTCCGAGGGATCGGTGAACGGTTTTTCAAAAGGAGCCAGGGCCACGTCGGCTAAAGCAATGTGGGTGATCTTTCCTTGGGCGTCGCGTACTAAGGGAACGCCAATTGTAATCATGGCCGGAGCCTTGGGATACGTTGCATTTTTAAGTTCTACGCTGCCTTGGGATACCGAGCGAATAGGGAACTTTTGCCAAGAACGTACGTGATCGATGTAATGGCTGGGTAAATTATAAGATTTTAGAATGTCTTCTTTGACCTTGCGTACGACCACTTCAACCGAGCTGCCGTTCATTTTTAGAATTTCTAGGGAAATAAAGTTTTTATCCTTCGTGAAGCTAAAATCAAAATCATCACCAGTGGCTGTTTCGTTGGAATTGCCCTTCATCAACAAAGACGCGCTGACGCGGGTTTTTTCTACCAAAGTGCCCACGATGTTTTCGATCTCTTTGGCTTTGCCAGCGGCAGATTCCAGATTGGCAATATCAACTTGCTCTGAGGCCTTTTTCTCAAAAAACGCCGAAGAAATCCAAGTGATGGCACCAGTGGCTGCAACTAGAATCAGGATTGTGACCGTGATAAGCTTTGTTGAAATTGGAATTCTCATATCACCTCTAGGCTAGAACGCCCACTCCGCGAAAAAGTTTAAATAGTTGCCGACAACTGTGGATTCATTGACGTCTCCGTCCACAGCAAAGTTCGTAGAGCTGGGAACCGCGTTATAGGACACCTTGTCTTCCCGGCGTGCATAGCCAACCAGGCCTGTGAAATTTTTTGTGAAACGATAGCTTCCTAAGAAGCCATATTGAGTCGACATCGAAGGTCGCAGAGGCTCACCGTTCGGGGTGCTAATTTTCATTAACGACATATAGACGTGGGCATTGGCCTGGATGCCAAGCTTCGGCGTGAGGGAAAACCAATACTCTATCCCCGCATGGGGGCCGGCAGAGGAAATTTTAAGGTCGTTGGATTGTCCTGAAAAAGGGTCGCCGACGGTTTCTGGAAGTTCTTTGTAATAAGGGCCGACTTGAAAGCGCAGTTCGCCGCGATCACCAAAAGTTTTGCGATAGACGGCATTAAGTTCAGCTGATGCAAACGTTTGCGTTTTTCCTTTGAAGGTAAAGCCGCTCATATCCACGATACCTAAAAAGCCCCAAGGTGTGTCAGGATGGAACCATCCCAAACCGACGCGACCTGTTCCACCCATGGCACTGTAAGCCACGGCAGAGTTGTTTTCGGGATTCACACCACGGAATTGCATTTCTGTTAACAGATAACTTGCAACCGCATACCAACCCGTCACACGGTCTATCGACTTGCGAACTAAGGCTGTGTACTCTGCTGCTGGCGAACGATCGCCATTGCGCACAGTGAAGGTTTGTTTGGCAACGGTTGAACTGGGGCGCATTTTTGATTTTGCGCGCAGCACGACTTGGTACTTGCCGCCAGACCACGATTCGTCAAAAGGTAAAGAGTCTTCTTGAGTGTTTTCAATGGTCTTAAACTTTTCCCATTTTTTTTCTTGATTTTGTTTAAAGACAAAAACGTCGTAACCCGTCACATGCTCTGGACGAGTCCACCTTACTTCGCGCACAAATTCGCTTTCGGGCTTTTCGATTTTTGGCGGATCTATGGGTTTTCCTAACAGAGAAAACTCGGCCACTGAAGTCGCATCGCTTTCAATGCCGGCATTATTCTTGGCTGAAACCTTCCAGGTGTAATTCATTGCCACTGGAATTTCTAAGCGCAGTTTGTTTTCTTTTGTGGTTTCGGTGACCTGTGTTTTGCCATCTTCAGAAGTCAGTGTGAAGACGTATTGATCTGCACCACCTACGGGACTCCATTGAAAGTCCATTTTGGTTTTGTCAGTTTCTTTGGTGGCAAAGCGCGCTCGCGGGGCTGGGAATTTTAGCTGGGCTGTTTCAAGACCCACGTTAAAGTCACTTTCAGGTGACCATTCTCCGGGGACGCCACGGTGGTCACGCGCGCGCAAACGCATCAAATATTTACCCGGTGTCAGGCGACCATTCCAGGCGGCGTCCTTCACTTTGAAGTTATAGACTTTGCCTTCGCCTTTTTCTTTGTCTTCGGCTTTGGTTTGTTTTAATTCGATTTCGTAAGTTTTTGCGCCGGCAATTGCATCCCATTCAAAATTCACCAAACGGCGATAGGGCGCCGCCCAGACCGTTGCGGTCCAGAATGTGAAAATTAAAAGAAGGAGCGAGGCACTTAAACGCATCAATTCACCTTAATCTTTTTTAAAGTCGGAGCTTTTAAGTTCGACTTGTCAGGAACTTGCAGTTTTCTGCGCACTCCTGGTTCAGAATCTCGACCATAAGTATCCACGGCAGAAATTTCCACTTCGTATTCGCCCGGCAAAAGATTTTTAAGAACGGATTTATTTTTAGTATATTTAATACGTTTCAGCTGTTTGCCGTCTTTAAGAATGACTAACCAGTATTCTTTGGCACCATCCATTTGACTCCACTCTAGCTCTGTCGTGCCATCCATTTGGGCCTGTAAAATCCCCTGAGCAGGCGCAAATTGTGGTGACTTTAAAAGCGGCAAAGGACTGACCGTCAAAGGAGAAGACGTACTTGTGCCTAAAACCTTACCGTCCTTATTTAGCGCTTCAATCGAAGCGATGTAACGACCGGGTTTTGTGACCGGAGTCTTTAGTGTCGGTTCTTTGACTTCAATTGCCTTAGCGTTTTCTGGATTTTCATCTGCGTCGTGAACCTTCACGCGCCATGAGGCGACGTGTTCAGTCTTGTCTGCCTGCCAACTTAGTCCTAGACTTGGCGAATCGACATAGTATTGAGTCATTTGTGCCGCCGGCATCGTGAAGTTAACTTGAACAGGGATCAGAGGAGCCTCTGGCGCACGGACTTCCTCAGCTTTCGTCACGGTGAATTTTTGAACTTTACCAAGAATGTTTTTTTCAGAATCCGGATACACCGAACCTATACGCCAGTAATAAGTCCCCGGTTTTAAGCCCGGTATTGTATAGCTGTCCTCTTTGGTGAATGATTGTGTGGCAATTTTTTGCTTTAGTTCGGCGTCCTTCCAAACTTCCAAGGATGTTTGGCGTGCATCCTCATCTTTTTGCCACTTAAATGTGATATCGAACGGAGTTTTTTCTGCCGGAACTTCGGCCTCAGACATCGGGAATAAAACTGTCGGAGCATATCGCGCTAAAACTTCAGCGCGATACACCGGACTTTCCGCGACGATCGACCCAGTGCTGTCTGTGCCGACGATTTTCCAGTAGTGACGACCGAACGGCAAGATGGCTTTGACTTGGGATTGATTCAAATTTGCCACTGAAAATTCTTTAAGTTGTTTCCGTGTCGGACCGGCCCACAGACTGACGCGCGTATTTGCCGGGAAACCTTCCCATTGAAAGTCGATAGGTGCTGGGGCCTCGGCATCCATCGCAATGGCTTTTCCGGGAAGTGGTGTCAGTATACGAATTTGTGTTGTGGATTTTAGATCTTGAGTTTTTCCTTCGCTGTCTTTAATCGAAGCTTTGCCCTCTAAGACTTGTACGTCGACGATGTTGCCTTTGCCTTTAGACAAAGACGCGGAAACTTGTGAAAGGTCGACTTTGCCTTTTGCGGAGTTCAAGACCAGAGCTGGGCCGTTCGCTTCTTCGCTGCCGGCTTTGGCATTGACGAACAAACTTCCTTCCATCAAGTCTAAAGCAATTTCGCCTTCAGATTTTTTTATCACAATCAATGATTCCGGTTCCAAATCTAAATAGCGATCTGATCCCGCAAATTGGATGCGCACTTCGCCTCGTTCACTCGTGCGAATCGCTTCGCCGTTATACAGAGGTTCGCCAGAATTTACCAGTTGCCATAAAAGACGGGATGCGGGACGCCGTTGAATGTCTTCAACAACTTTGCCGACGTAAGCTAAGGGCTTTTCATTGCCATAAGAAGAAATGCGATTTTCTGTCGCCTGGTACCAGTACCAAGTCACAGCAAAAACGGACGACGAACTTAATGCGGCGATAAGCAGTCGTTTCCACTGTTTTTTCATCAGATTCCTCCTGCAGGGTTTTTCGGAAAAATATAAGGAATATTAAATACCTCTTTGGTCCAGGACCTTCGCAATAGGCAAAGATAATCAAAGATATTGCTTAAAAGACCAGGGCAGATGGTCTAGAGTCGTGGGCATGGATGACAAAAAGAACTATATCACCCCCGAAGGTCTAGCGCGTTTAAAGAGCGAGTATCACGAATTGATGCACGTCGAACGTCCTAAAGTTGTCGAAGTCGTGGCTTGGGCGGCCAGTAATGGAGATCGTTCAGAAAACGCAGACTATCAGTATGGCAAACGTCGTTTGCGTGAAATTGACCGCCGGGTTCACTTTTTGACAAAACGAATCGAAGACGCAGAGGTCGTAGATCCAAAAGTGATGAAAGGTGACAAGGTGCTTTTCAGTGCCACAGTCACCTTGATTACCGAGGATGGTGAGGAAGTTACCTACCAGATTGTCGGTGAGGATGAGTTTGATCCTAAAGCTGGGAAAATTTCTTGGCGTTCACCGGTAGCCAAAGCTCTTTTAGGTAAGAAGTTGGGCGATGAAGTGCGTGTCGTAAAGCCGGCCGGGGAAGAGTTTGTCACAATCGAGAGCATCGAATATAAGTAATATTTTCAGATTCTGTCAGATCTTCATATTGAATCCGTAAAGCCGAGAAGCATTTTAAATATTATATTTGTCATTGTCTTGTAAATTAGGGAGACTGCACCCCAATTCGGGGGGGGATCGTAATGAAATTTATGGCTAGAGCGCTTGTCGCAAGTTTAGTTTTTTCGTGTGTTTTATCTTTGAATATCGCAGAAGCGAAGCATCAAAACAAACAGGACCAAAAGCAAAGAGATAAGATTTCTCAGGAAGCCACGTCCTCGCAGCAAGCTTCTTTCGTCGATGAAAAAGCGAGCGACAATGATATTGTCCGTGCTGTGAATGATCGTCGTCGTGTTAACTATGTTGAAGGTGGCAGCCTGACCGTGACTAAAGTTTTACCAAATGACGAAGATGGCCGCAAACATCAAAAGTGGATGGTACGTCTTTCTAATGGAAACACGATGCAGGCTGTGTATAATTCTGATATGTGTCCTGAAGTTCCGGTGAAAGTGGGCGATGTGATCGCCATGGGCGGAATGTTTTTATGGACGAACTCGGGTCCAATGTTGCACTGGTTGCATCATGATCCCCGCGGCAATCGTCCCGACGGGTATGTTTACGTTAATGGGAAGTACTATTGCAAAGACTCCAACTAACTCCATGCGAAGCGCCTTTTTGGGCCGATAGCGGCCACGGGCAAACGTTATGGGCGCATTTTCTTAAATCGCCAGAGTTGTCATCACAAGGGGTCCAATTAGAAGTCGATCTTCCAGACGGAGATCGACTTTTTTGTTATTACCATCAAGGCTCATCCGATTTCGTAGTCAGCTTGTATCATGGTTTAACGGGCGACACGCAGGCCGATTACATGCAGCGCACGGCTTTGTTATGTCAGCGTTTAGGGCACACGGTCGTTTTGGTTAATCATCGCGGTGCGGGGGGCACTTTTGCCCATGCAAAAAACCCTTATCATTCAGGCAAGTCCGATGACATCGCTGAGGTTTTAGAAAAGTTAAAGGCTATCTTCCCAGGAAAAAAACAAATCGCCATCGGGTATTCAATGAGCGGCAATATGCTTTTATGTTTGTTGGGCGGCTTTCGCGGCCATGTGAAACCGGATGGGGCCATTACCATCAATGCCCCGATCAACTTAAAAGGCGGCTCTCAGCTTTTGCACACAGGCTTAAATCGCATTTACGATTTGCGCTTTGTCAGTCGCGTGCGCCAGTCAGTTGAGGAAAAATATAAACACGGCGTGATCAGCGAAAGATACAAAATCAGTCCTTTAGCGCGTCTGTGGGACGTCGATCAGATTTACACGGCACCGGCTTCAGGTTTTCGCGATCGAGAAGATTACTATGCGACTTGTTCGGCTTTAAATTATCTTTCAAATATTGATACGCCCACGTACTCTCTGACCGCCTCTGATGATCCGTTTATTTCTGTGCTGGATTATCAAAAAGCTAACTTTTCAAAAAGCACCCAGGTGCATATTGAAAAACGTGGCGGGCACTTAGGTTATCTGGCAAAAAAATATACCCCTTTAGGGTCCCGTCGCTGGATGGACTATTACATTCACGAAGCTCTGCGTGCGTTAGAAAATACTTTGAAATAGTAAATGCCAGCGCGCTGTCCACAGGGAAAAGGACGGCGATGTTTTCCCAGAATCATAAAGAGCAATAAAAAGGCTTTTGTGTTTTGCGGTGAGAGCCTTCTGTATATAAAGATGCAAATACCAGCCGCGCAGTTTTTTTCCATTCCAAGATTTTTCAATTTCTTGCCAAGTGCTCTTCGTTAATCCGCCGGACTCACAAAGCACATCTATCGGCATGTGATGATGGCGCTCTTTAAAAATGGCATTAAATAATCGCTCCAGGCGGTGCCTGGGGGCTGCGCCATGATGGAAGGGACTGTCTTTTTTACTGGGGCGTTCACCCCAACACAAATTGACATCCGCGTCTGTCATTAGATTTTGCAAGACTTTAAATAAATCCCCCAAGGGTGTCGCCATCTGCGGATCGGCCAGCAGCAAGAAAGCCCCGTCGGCTTTATTCAGTCCCTGCCGCAGACTTTCGGCACGACCTAAGAATTTTTGATTTTGTATTAAGACGATTTTTTCTTTGGCCGAGGACTGAGTTTGGGCCGTTTGTATTTGTTCGACACAGGTCGCAGCATTTTTTTCGGTGACAGCAATCAGCTCATAGATCAGTGGAAACTTCTGAAAAAAAGTTCTGACATCTTGAATAAATAACGGCAGCTCATTGGAGTCATTATTTAAATAGATCACGAAGGAACAATGCGGAGTTGACACAGAAGAATCCATCTTTACGATAAGTAGCAATGAAATCACTTAAGGTCACGCACTTCTTCAAGGCAGCACTGTGGTTGGGGCTTATCGTTTTAGCCCTTCTGACGCGTTTTTATCACCTAGAAAATAAGCCGATTCATTTTGACGAAGGCATTAACGGTTGGTTTGTGTTGCAAATGCAAACTTTGGGTTTTTATAAATACGACCCCAACAACTATCATGGGCCCTTGTATTTCTATTTATTACGCTGGTCTGAACTTTTGTGGGGGCAGAGCTTGGCGGTTCTGCGCACGGTGCCGGCCATTTTTAGTTTTTTTAGTATTTTTCTTTTTTCTTATAGTATTTTGACAGAAAGAAAAATGCAGCGTTGGATGATCTTCTTTGTATTCCTAAGCCCGGCATTTATCTTTTTTGGGCGCTCGGGTATTCATGAAATGCCGTTTGTGTTTTTTCAGCTTTTGTTGGCGCTGGGACTTTTGCGATGGCTGGAACGACCTGACAGTAAAGCTTTGGTCTTAGCAGTTACTGGGTTCTGGGGGTTGTTGGTTCTGAAAGAAACTTTTGTCATCACGCTGCTGTGTTTGGGTTTAGGAATTTTGTCTTTGGGACTGGGTGAAGTGCGCAAACAATTGTCGTGGCAAAAGGCTTGCGCCGCCTGGACACCGCTGGTCAGATCTTGGGTGTTGTTTCTTGCTTTGTTTTTTGTAGCTCTTTATACGGGCTTTTTTAAAAACCCGTGGGGTCTTGTAGATTTTTTCAAAGCTTTGGTGCCGTGGCTTAAAACCGGTGTGCACGGGCACGGGCACGAAAAGGAATTTGCCTATTGGGTGAAAGTTTTATGGCAGGCTGAACCTTTGGTGTTACTGGGAATTGTCTTGGCCCTTCCGGGAGTTGTTGGGAAAAATAAAGGTTTGCGTGTTGTCAGCGTTTTTTCTTTGGCGCAGTTGTTAATTTACTCTTTGATTCCGTACAAGACGGTGTGGTGCATTCTGTCTTTGGTGTGGGGCTTTTATTTTGTCCTAGCGTTGCAACTCGACAGATCCAAAAAAAATATGTGGGTGCTTCTTGGGCCCGTCGTACTGCTGGCGGCGCTAAATATTTATAGCGCGTATCGTTCGGCCTTCAAAGTACCTATCGACATGACTCACCCTTATGTTTATGTCAATTCCACCTATGATCTGGTGGCCGTACAGTCTGCACTGACAAGCGCAGTGCAAAATAATCCACAGCTCTTGCATACGAACATTCAAATCGGGCATAAAGAGCAGTGGCCTTGGCCGTGGTTGGTGCGCTCCTTTACAAAAGTGGACTACAATGTCTGTGGTAAACGAGTCAGTACCAACGCATTTTTTTATATCTGTGATGCTGATGATGCGCCGACTGTCGAAGCACAGCTGACGCAGCCATACTGGAAGGTCACCGTTGAATTGCGTCAAGCCAAAGAAGGCGCGCTGGTGTATTTTAGAAAATCTGATTTCCCGACCATACCGCTGCAAGGCCACGCAGTTTTGGTCGGAGTTGATGGAGTAAATAATGAAAAATAAATTTCTCGCTGTGCTTACTCTGGCAGTCGTTCCTGCTTGGGCCCAGGTGCAAAAAGTGGATGTGAGTAAAGAGCTTTCTGCGGTCGGTGTCGCGGACTTGTATCGGGCCATCTCAAAAAAACCGAAGGCATTGTCACCCCTGGCGAAGCTGAAGGATTTCGAAATTAACTTAAAATGGAGCGAGTGTATTTCCTTGGCGCCGCAAGTCTTTGCCACCCACAAAGAAGTGCGCGGCTGGGTTGGGCAAACGTGGTTGTCGTGCCTAGCTCAGGGGCAAAAAAAGAAAGTAAATATTCCGGCGGTGGAAAAAGCTTTGCACGCGATCGGAGTTCATAAAGAGCTCTTTCAAGAAGGTCCCTGGGCTGCGGGTTTACGCACGCGTTGGGTGGATTTACGTTTAGAGTTCACGAAGTCAGCCCCTGAAATGGAAGAGTTGTTGGAAGAAACTTTTAAGTTGAATCGTGAGCAAAAAGCGCAGGTGTACCAAACTTTGGGTGATCTCGCTTTGGCGAAAAACCAATTTGCGGAAGCACAATTCTTATTTGAACAGGCGCAGGATCAGAAAGACTCTTCGTACCTGCAAGAAAAGTTAAACTTTCTTGCAAAAACTCGTGGTGAAGGGCCGAAATTAAAAGTCGTCACCGAGACACCCGAGACGGGCGGGGAAGAACTCAAGCTAGAAGAACGCGCGCGGCAGCAATTAAGAATCAATAACGCCGGGGCCGCACTTAAGGATATTTTAACGGTGCTCAATCAATTCGCCGGCAGTCGGTCTGCGAAACGTTTAAAAGATAAGCCTTTAGAGATTTACAATAGCACGACAGACTCCTTGGCGAAGGTTAAAGCGCTGGATGAAATGCGCGAAGCAGATGCTTCGCGGTTGTTAGAGTGGGCGCAAAACCTGCATCGGCGTGGTGATTTTTCTGGAGCTTTAATTTTGGCCAAGCGTGCCGTCGAAAAAGCACCGATGTCAGCGCAAGTTGTGAATGCGTTGTGGATCGCCGGGCGCAGCGCCCACTTTGTTGGAAAATATGACAGTGCTTTAGATTACTATAAGACTTTGTACACACATCATGGCGGCAGTGATGAGGCGACGGAAGCCTTGTTCCGGGCAAGTTTGATTCACTATCGTAAAAATGATTTTTCCAGCGCTGTGGTGTTGTTGGAAAAGGTTTTGTTGCAAGGCAAGGATCGTTACGAACTGACTGGTCGGTATTGGCTGGTGCGCTCTTTACAAGAAACCAATCCCGAGCGCGCTGAGCTATTGGCTCAGCAGTTAATTGAAAAGTATCCGTTTTCTTATTATGGACTGCGTTTAAAAGCGGAATCGCAAAACGGTAAGCTCTCTTGGCCGGAAGTAAAAGAAAAGGTGGTTCTTAAGCCGACGCCCATTTACTTAGTGGGTTCGCAAAAAAAATCTTGGCAGCGCTTCAAACAGCTGTCAGCGGCGGGCTGGTTGGCCGAAGCGCAAACTGAAGTGGCTGATTTTCCGTTCTTAAAAGATCCGATGGTGAAAATCCTTTTAGCAGAAAAGCTGGTGCAGCGTCAGCAATACATGGTCGCGATTCGTCTGATCAACGAAGCTTTAGAGGTGGATCCAAATTTGCGGCAAGAGCAATTTATAAAGCTGGCTTATCCGGCGCCATTCGTGGCGTTGTATGAGGCAGAAGGTGAGCGTTACGGAGTTCACAGTTCACTGTTGCGGGCATTGACTCGCCAGGAAAGTGCTTTCAATATGCGCGCGGTTTCAACTTCGAATGCTTTGGGTTTGATGCAAATGATTCCATCGACGGCCCAAGAAGTGGCGCGCAAGTTGGGGCTGCAGATAGAGTTGCCCGGTGATATGTTTCGACCGGAAGTGAATATTCCAATGGGATCTTTTTATGTGAACCAGATGTTGGCCCAGTTTAAAAACAATATTCCATTTGCTTTGGCCGCCTATAATGCGGGTCCCCATCGCGTGAATACCTGGGTGGAGGCTCGCCCCGAGCTGCAGGAGCTTGTCGGCAACGCTAGTGGCTCACCTCGAGACGAAGTGTGGTTTGATGAGCTGCCGTGGACGGAAACGAGCTTCTATGTGAAGGCGATTTTGCGTAATGTTTTGCTCTATCGCCTAGCCGAAGATGGCAGTTTCACGCTAAAGCCCGTCCTATGGCAAGATTTGCTGAATAAAAAGGCAAAATAAGGGAGATGTTTTATTGAAAAACCTCTCTGACTTCTGTAGCCTAAAAACTGTCGAAGGAGAGGACTCATGATGAGACTTTTAACATGGAGTTTGGTCCTGGCTATGTTGTCAGGATGCGCTACTAGAAATGGCAGCACACCTACAGCAAATGACCCCCAAGGTACCAACACTGGGACGGAAGTAAAAGACATCAGCTCTTTCCGCTTATCTGACCCCGAAGGCCCGAAAGTGGTCGATCAGGAATTGGAATCGATTCCCACCGAAGTAAATCCACTTGTTGAAAAATGGATCGCGTATTTCCAGGGTCGTGGTCGCCCGCATATGGAAAGATATCTAGCCCGTTCGACTCGTTATGAAAAACTGATGAAAAAAGTTTTGCGTGATAACGGCTTGCCAGAAGATCTTTTCTATATTGCTTTGATCGAATCAGGTTTTAGTTCGCACGCGACGTCACATGCGTCTGCGGTTGGTTACTGGCAGTTTATCCGTGGCACCGGCAAACGTTATGGTTTGGAAATCAGTCCCTTTGTTGATGAACGACGCGATCCTGTTTTGGCAACGCAGGCTGCGGCTGAGTACTTTAAAGGTCTTTACAGTGTGTTCGGCTCTTGGTATCTGGCGATGGCTTCGTACAACGTCGGTGAAAATCGCGTAAAAAGAGAAGTGATGAATCACTACACCCGTGATTTCTGGGAATTAGCCCGAAAAAAACGTTTGCCTAAAGAAACCATCAACTACGTTCCAAAATTTATTGCTGCGAAAATGATTGCGAAAGAACCAGACAAATATGGTTTCGGAGAAATCGATTATCTGCCGCCGATCGAGTTTGATCACATTGCTTTAAAACAACCTATCAACTTGCGTGCAATGTCTGAAAAACTGGGTTTGAACTATGAGGACTTCAAAGCTTTGAATCCAAAATTCAAAGGTGAAGTGGCGACCTTAAAGGGGCAAGATTTGATGTTGCGTATTCCGCCAGGCACCAATGAAGCAGCCGTTGTCGCAGCAAATGAAAGTGTTGTTGCCGATGTTCGCTTCATTGCCGATTCTGGTGACACTCAGGTTTACCGCATTCGTCGTGGTGATAATCTCAACGCAGTGGCGCGTCGTTATCGTACGACAGTGGCTTACTTACGCGATCTGAACGATTTGCCACGCCGTAAAACGTTGCGCGTGGGCATGAGGATTTATGTGCCAGATAGAACGCCGGTGAAAGACCGCGAAACAACAAGTCGTTCTGTGGCCAAGAACAAAAAAGCTAGCAACGTCGCAAAAGCCGCGGTGGCAGAGCTTAGTAAAGACGGTCGTTATTATATTGTGCAATCTGGTGACTCTTTATTCACGATTGCTCGTAAATACTCTACCAGTGTGGCAGAGCTGCAACGTTTGAACAGTTTAAAGCGGGGCCGTATCCTTAAAGTGGGGATGAAAATCAGAGTCCCTGGGGGCGTTGATAGCAGTGCCGTTCGCGAGGTCGCAAAAACCAAAGTTCACGTCGTAAAACGCGGCGAGAATCTTTCGGCAATCGCAGCGAAATACAATGTTTCGATGAATGATATCAAAGAGAAAAATAAAATCCGCAACCCGTCGTCATTGCTCGTCGGTGCGCGTATTAAGATCCCTTCAGAAACGGCTCAGTAAAAGGGGCTCCACCCCTTCTTCGATCTTTAGCTGTTGAATCGCAGATTTAATTTTACGAATTGAAACATTTTGTTCAGGACTGGCAGTGCCGGTCCTGATTTCGTTGCGGCGTCCGTTGTACAAATAATACAAGTAATCTTGCAGCGTTTCTTCGCTGATGCCTGGATGCGCAGACGCCATCGTGCGCAGCTCCTTAAGCTGGCCTGCCACAAAAGCCAGGGTTGCAATGGCAGCGTTTTCTGGCTCTTTTAAATCCCTCTTTTCAATATCGTAGGCGTCACTGATAACTTGCGGGATCTTTTTAATTTGTGTTGGTCCCTGACTATTGCGTTCCGTATCCAGACCATTGCCTTTCAGGATTGCGACCAAGAGTGGCATCGCTTCTTTGATTCGATACTTAATACTTTTCCCAAAATTTGTTTCTGGGGAAAGAACGCCAAAAGAAAATTCTGCCAACATATTGTAATCATCATTATCAAGTTGCAGCAGCTTCATCAAATTCACTTTTTCGTCTTGCAGGGCTTTTACATAGCGACGCAAGAAGGGGTCCTCAAGGGTGGTCGTCAGTTTACTTTGGTGGAAGGTTTTGCTAGCGGGAGAATAATTGAAAGCAGAACGATTTTTTAAAACTTTATCGGCACCAAAAGAGATTCCGTAGTTACGCAGACGGAAGCGGTGTTCAGAGTTCTGGGGAATCACATATACGGGCGTATTTGCAGGAACTTGCAAACTGCCACGAAATAGTCCTCGTATAGAGCCATCTTTTTGAGCTTGGCCAAAATGAACTTTGTCATGTTCGCCCGCGGACAAATAGATTCCAGCGCCGCCTTTGCCCAGTTCATCACCCGCAAAAACTTGGACACGGATTTCTTGCAGCACTTGACCTTGGGGACCAAACAAGATCGCTGTATTAGCCCTTTTATCAACGATGACGTAATTAATGGGGGCCAGGGCGTTGTGATAGTATTGAATAACAGCGACATCCCCTTGGGGGTGAAGCTTATTTTTTATCGCAGAGTATGAGTGAAAGAAGTACGAGGCGTTAGCTACAGACGTCAGTGCTAGAACTGCAAAAAGAATCCGTACGAAAAATTTGCCGAACATTTTAGTCACCTCTTTCAGCCGTGTTGGCCGGATCATCACCCGAGGTGTCTGGCAGAGCGCGCAAGTTGCGACGAGTGGCCTCTTCGTTCACAGACTTTGCAGAGTTTTTAAAAAGATACATAAAAAATCTGCGGGCCTGTTTCACGATGCCAGTGTCCTGCACAATTACGACTTGTTCGTTATTGGTTTCAGCATTTTCGCTTGGATTAAAGGATGTGCCTAAAATAGCTGTTTTATTTTCAGGGAAAATAAAAACTTTGTGGTGAATTTTTGAAGTGGTTTTTAGCGAACTTCCATCTGCTAGTTTTAAGTGTCGTTCTCCGTAAATCGCTGGAGCCGTGCGAATATTTTTTTGTAGTTCGCTTACTGCCGCAGGTCCTACCACTTTTAAGATGGAAGAATCCGCGTCAACTAAATATTTACCCGTCGGCAGATCTTTCTTTAGACCTGAGAGGCTTAGAAAAACACTCCATTCACGCATCGCAAAGGGAGTATCGCCTACAGAGCGAAATTGGAAAGTGCCCTTTTCAGAGATGTCTTTCGCTGCTCGCTGTTGAAGAGCGTCTTGAATCTGTTTCGATGAAAAAGCAAAGTGCAGAGCCTCGATGGGACCTGTGCTATTTAAGATCAATGGAGCAATAATACTTTTGTTAATATCGCCATTGCCACCTTTTGGTGAAAACGACAGAGTGATCGAGGGTGTGTTGCCAGAATCTTTGCTTTTTTCTCCGTAAATTTTAAAGCTTCCACCAATCGGGTATTGGCTTTGGCCGCGGATTTTAAACTCCAAGGTTTTACGTAGTTCAGCCTTGGTGACTTGCGCGGGCAAGGCTCCTAGAACCAATAACGCATGGTTGGCGTTTGGAATTGAAAAACTTGGGCGTTGTGCCTTGGGAATGTTGACGAGGTCTCCCTCCGGACCGATGCAACTTTGCGTGAAGTTGCCTGAAAGAAAAAGGACCGCAGCGCGGGGACCCATTGGATCACGCACAAGGATTTTTTGATGATTAAGGCCCACGGAATTAACCGCAACAGTTTGAAAATTGCTACTTTCCAATTGTCTTAAAGAGTCATAGATTGCTTTGACTTCGGGGCGTGCTGCTATTGTTCCGGCGTCGATGCCACCGAATACTTTGACACTTTTTTTCTTGTGTTTATCTTTTAAGGCGTCGGCAATCACCTTTAAATCAAAGTCAAAAACGTTGTACCAAATTTCTTCTTCGGAACCGGCGATAAAGTCCAAAACCACTTGGCGCAAGTCATCGCCAGGCAGAACTTTCGAGTTCAGATCATCAGGATTTTGCAGACGGGGATGGTTCACGAACAATCGCAAAGCTCGATATCCGGGGGTGCCGCCTGGCAGGTTCAAAACCGCAGGACTGTCTGGGCCCCGATAGGCCTGCAGTTGTGCGATAAAGTCCGGCGACTGAGCCCGCTGTTTCAGATCGACTTTAATGGCTTTTAAAAAATTATTATAAGTTTCGGGCGAGCTGTCTTTAGCCACCGCCAAAGAGCCTAAGACGTTATCAAGCAATGGAATGTATTCAGGTTTATTTTGCAGAATAAAAACAATCTGACTTTGCGTCAGGGGTTCACTTTGCTGAGGAATGGAATCATTTAAAGCCTTATACAGGTCCTTATTGGCCATCAATTTATAAGTGGTATCAAAGATTTTCGGATAATCAAAACTTTGCGCCGCAAAGCTTGAAACACCCAATAACAGAACAAACAGAAAATGAACGGTCCAAAGTAATTTTCTCATAGGGCTGAATCAGAGCAAAAACGCGGCCTTGCGCAGGTCTTGTATATTCAGTTTTACGTTATGAAAGTGACCAGGTAGCCTGAGCAGTGACAATTCTTGGCACGACAAAGGCTTGTGCGCCAAGTCTGTGGTTCTTAATTTTTTAATAGGGGCCCTTTGCAGATGAAAGGGCTCAGATTTTAGGAGTACTTAGTCGCGCGCTCCAAAAACAGTCGCATCCATATCGTGAACGATCTCATTCATAATCGTAGATTGGTTGTTGATCTCAACACTGGTCGCAGCGATTTCTTCTGACGAAGCCGCGTTGCTTTGGATAGATTGATCCAACTGATTCATCGCCGAGCTGATTTGCTGAATTCCAGTGGCTTGTTCCTCACTGGCCGTGGCAATTTCATTATTTAAGTCGGAGACCTTTTTAATCGAAACAAGAATTTTACTTAAAGCTTCGCCATTTTGGTCAGCCTGTTCCGTGCCCTTTTCAATTTTTCCGACAGAATCATGAATAAGTGTGGTGATATTTTTCGCAGCTTCTGCACTTCGTTGCGCTAGGCTGCGCACGGCTTCTGCGACCACGGCAAAACCTTTTCCTTGCTCTCCTGCACGCGCGGCTTCTACCGAAGCATTCAGGGCTAGAAGGTTGGTTTGAAAGGCAATGTCGTCAATCACGTGAATGATTTCTTCGATTTGTTTCGAGGACGCTGAAATCTCTTGCATGGATTGAATCAGTGTCGTCATACTTTGCTCGCCTTCGACGGCGACTGTCGTGGAACTTGCAGAGAGGCTGGCGGCCTGTTTGGCGTTGTCCGCATTTAGTTTCACCATCGAGGTCAGCTCTTCAAGGGACGCGACGGTTTCTTCTACGGAAGCTGCTGAAGAACTTGAAGCCTGTGATAAGGATTGCCCAGCTGAGGTCAGCTGAGAAATGGCACTAGTGACGTTTCCCACGGACTCTTTCATTTTTTCAGTCATGCGCCCCATTTGTCGAGCAATGCTAGCACTTAATAAATAAATGAGGACCCACAGTAAAACCATTCCGATGGAGACAATATAAAACTGCGACCACAAAGTGCTTTTGGCGTTGGCGACAACAACGTCGTACGGAGTTTTTAAAATAAGAGCCCACGGTTTTTCATCAGGACCAATTTGTACGGGATCGATAGTGACGACGTATTCACGATTGTCTTCAGGATCGATGAAATTAAAGATTTGAGTTTTGTTTTCGTCAATAGCTTTCGTGGCGTGTTCTTTAGGAAACTTAAAGTCTGCGGACTTAGTGACCAGGTCTGCATTCTTGTTTGTAACCCAAGTCAGCTGGTTAGTTACAAGACTTGCTTCGGATTCAGCGTAAGGTTTGATATTACTGATGGCCTCTTGAATGTTTTTTAAGTCGATGTCGACGCCGATAATTCCTTTGAATTGGCCATTTTCTAAAATGGGTACAATGGCAGAGGTCATTAAAATATTTACCCCATTCACAGGGTAAATATAAGGTGGCATCAACCACTCTTTCATAGTTTTTTTAGGAACTAAATAGTAATCCCCCGCGCCTTCTTTGTCGTAATCCGCAAGCGGTGAAAGTTCTTCTTGGTCACCATTGCGAGCCCAGTAGGGGACAAAGCGTCCTGAAGCATCGTGTCCGGCTGTGTTTGCGAAGTCTTTGTCTTTGCCGTCAAAGGCGTTCGGTTCCCACCCCACGCATGTGCCGACGATAAATTTGTTTCGTTTTAATGCCTCACGCACAGCGCTGATCGCAAGTTTACGATCAGGATTTTCAGAGTTTTTTAAGGCGAGAGCCGTGCCAGCACTGGCGCGTCCTAATTGCAGCGCTTGGTTGAACAAGGATTCAATTTTTTGTGCTTCTGCTTGCACGGATTGTAAAAGCAAGTGTTGGGCGTCTTTAGCCGCATTATCATAAGTTTTTTTGCCAACGACGAGAGAAAGTGTGGCAACGATAAGGACCGAGGCCGAAGCCACGGGGATCACAATTTTTTGTTTTAAAGACCAACGATGACCGTTCATTAAGATAACTCCTCGATCTTGACCGAACTTTTATCGGAAAGATATTCGCAGTACTTAATGTATTAAAAAAAG
>JABWCO010000188.1 GCA_013360185.1 Bdellovibrio sp. | reverse complement strand
AGATCTTGATTCTCATGGAAGATTTTCGGCAAAGTCTTCGCACGCATATAAAAATGGCTATTTAGAAAGACCCATAGTTGATGAATGGTTAGATATTCTTCGTCAAATTATTTGCAAGAATTGGCCAATGCTCATCGTTGTGGAGCATCAGTTTTCAATTAAGGTGTCTCACGATGTAGATACTCCCAGTATGTATGGTTTTAAATCTTGGCCAATGATTGCAAGGATGATGGTTAGTCATTTAATCAAACGGAGAGATATGCGATCTTTTTTTGTGGCGCCCTACATTAGAGCGACTTCTGGAAGCGAACTTTCTTTTCGTGATAAATATAATACTTTTGATTGGCTAATGGACCAATCTGAAGTTCGCGGATTAACCAGTGCTTTTTATTTTATTTGTGGGCGGACTGATAAAACTAAGGATGCGGACTATGAGTTGGAGCATCCGGCGATTCGTGATCTTTTGCGGCGTATTCATGAGCGGGGCCATGAGATCGGACTTCATCCTAGTTATGGCAGTTATAAGAATTCTGCCATTTTGTCTTCAGAGGCTCGGCATTTAATTAGTGTCTGTAGGGAGGAGGGTATTGTGCAGCAAAGTTGGGGGGGGAGGATGCACTATCTTCGATGGGAACAGCCGACAACACTTAATGCCTGGGCTGATGCCGGCATGGCTTATGATAGCACTTTAGGTTATGCGGATCATCCGGGGTTTCGTTGTGGTACTTGCTTTGAGTATCCGGCTTACGATCCCGTGGAACAGTGTTCGGTGAATTTAAGAGTTCGCCCTCTTATTGTGATGGAGGGATCGGTGATCAGCTCTAGTTATCTAGGTTTAGGGACGAGCGTGCTTGCATATGATAAGATCGCAACGCTGAAGGATAGGTGTAGAAAAGTTAATGGATGCTTTACTTTGCTTTGGCATAACTCTTATCTTGATGGTGAGAATTTAAAAAATCTCTATATTCGCAGTATTAGTGATTCGACTCGACAACACTGAGGAGATGCATCATGGTCTTGAGAGACTAAGAAAATTATGAGTAGGAGAGAAAGTTGGTTCTAAAGTTGCGGAACTTTTGGGCGCAGAAAATAGAAAAAAAATATCTACGCTACGATGATATAGTTTTAAGTGGTTTAGCCGTGATTGCGATGGTTTTTTTTATCAGCTTATCGTTGCCCTATTCCTTCCCGTTGGTTGGAGTTTTGGTATTTACTTTTTCGCTATTTTATTTTTATTCGAAAAGAAAATGGTCTGACATTTTTTCGTACCTGAAAAACTTAAGACTGACGGTAAAGATTATTTTAGTGTTTTATGGTCTGACGTTGGGATCTTTTTTGTTTCACGCAAAGGATTATTATTTTAGTGATTACCTTGTGAAAAGTGCAGTCCACCGCGCTGTTTTCTTTAGTTTGTACGGGCTTATTTTTTTCTTGGAAATAAAATCTTCAAATATCGATAGATTTATTCATCAGTTTGCAAGACTGACAGCAATTGCCGTGTCTATTATTTCGGTATTTTCTCTTTTAAGGCTTTTCTTTTGTTATGGAGGTATCTGTCTTCCTACTAAAGAGATTACATCTGAATGGACTTTATTTTTGTCGGCTTTAGTAGTCGACTATAACTTTTATACTTTAGGTATTCTCTCAGGTGTCTTCTCTATTCTTTTTTTATGGAAAAGAAATCAAGCATTTCCAAAAATCTTCTTATATTTAATGTTGGTGGATATTTATTTTTCGACATCAAGACGAGCGGCTATTTTGGTATTAGCTCTTTGTGGATATTTTTTAATCCACAGTTTTGTTGTTTCCAGAAAAGAGGGAAGTGTATTGCCTTTTTTCAAGACGTTAGGTCTTTTTGTTTTTATTCTTTCGTTTTGGATGTATGTACCATCTTTTGTTCAAAAAAATTTTTCACCCGAGTCAAAGCGTAGCATTTTTAAATTGTTGGGATGGAATTATAATTATGTAAGTGAGTATTTGCCAATGGCGCGGCACAGATATTACACGATGATAGATCAGAATACCTCACTTGATCATATGAGAGGCGAGTTTTATAAAGGAAAAGACTCATTCTTTTTAATTAGCTCTGATCCATTTTCTATTTCAAGCCTATCTTCCGGAAGACGAGGGGGAGGGGGCCTGAGTACAGGATTTAAGTTGGAAGATCTTGAAATTGATGGCTTTTCTGATTTAAATCCATCCGACGGTGGTAGGAAGGAAAGATGGTTGTATGCCATTGAGGAGTTTAAATCCTATTCTTGGACCAGAAAGCTTCTAGGTGCCGGGGGAAGTTATCATTTTTCATTTGGTAAAAAGTTTGATGTAGGACAAGAGAAAATTCCTCTCGACTATCCTCATAATTTCTTACTATCGTTGCTACTTTACTCAGGAGTTCTGAGTACATTAATTTTTATTGTTGCTTTTGCGTCAGGGGCGTATTTCCTGCGGTATGCAAATTTTCTTACAATAGGTCTTTTCGGAGCCGTATATTTTTATAATTTTTTTAGTTTAGATTTACTATGGGGAAGTTATCATTTTCCTTTTGTAGTTGTCTTTGGCTTTAAGGCTTTCGAAATTTTTGGGGTTAATAGGCATTGTGAGCTTGACGGTACCTATAAGAGAGTCAGATCCTCTTGATTGGAAGAGATCTGTGCAGATTTGGTGTTCTGGATAAATTTAACTAAATATACGTACTTTAGAGATACGAGAGTGACTTAAATGGATAGAATGAATGTATTATTCCTCACTCATACAAATATTGATGAGGATTCTAGAATTCTAAAAGAAATGGGCTGTCTAGCTGACAGTGGATACAAGGTTTCCGGCATCGGAGTGTGGAGTGATGAGGGAACAAAAAAAACTAATCTAACAAGAAAATTTGAGACGACGCTGGTTTCGTTATGGTCGCGCGGACTTCAATTTCTTCCTAAATTAATCCGTCATTCTTTTTCCTTAGTTGAGCTTACTGCGAAGATGGTATTCCTCTCTTTAAAAAAGAGGCCTTCAGTAGTTCATTGCAATGATACACTTGTGTTGCCTCTAGGTGTTTTGATTAAAATGTTAACTGGAGCCAAGGTAGTTTATGATGCCCATGAACTTGAGTCGGATAGAAATGGCTTAAGTAGAACCCTTTCGTTTTTAACATTAAAGGTAGAAAAATTTTTGTGGCACTGGGTGGACGCCCTGATCGTTGTTAGTCCGTCAATAGCTAGTTGGTATCAGAACAATGTTGGCTCTAAGAATGTCGAAGTTATTTTGAACTCCCCAGTCCTGACAGGAAGATCAGCTGGGAGCGATGATTATCTTAGGAAAAAGTTTTCTATTTCACCTGATTCAAAAGTATTTCTTTATATTGGTATTTTTGGAGAAGGACGTGGTCTTGATCTAATATTGGATGCCTTTGATAGTCCGAAGGTCCGGTCTTCTCTTGTATTTCTTGGCTATGGTGAAATGGCTCCTAGGTTGCGAAAAATTGCCTCTGAAGTTGATAATATCTACGTTCATGAGGCCGTCCCTCATGAAAATGTAGTACAGATTGCAAGTTCTGCTGATTTTGGTCTGTGTCTTATTGAAAAAGTATCGTTGAGTGATTATTTTTCCTTGCCGAATAAGTTATTTGAATACTCATTTTCGGGTATACCTGTTTTGGCGTCGGAGTTTCCCGATATCAAACAGGTAATCGATCAATATGGCATTGGAACTTATAGCTCTCTTGATGTTGAGTCTATTAGGGCCAAAGTGATTTCTCTTCAGGATGAAAAAGATATGCGGATATTCAATGTAGAAGAACTCTACCCCTTGAGTTGGAAGGCTCAGGAAGTGAAGCTATTAAAGCTCTATGAAAATGTACGTGCATAAAGGGACAAATTACAATTGGCCATAGCACTTTAGCGTGGGGCTAGTCTAGAAATGAGCTCGCTATAGTCTCGCGCTAGTTTAGCATAGTCGCGGTTTTTATATATCCAGGATTTTCCGCGTTGGCCAATTTCCTCCCGCTCATTTTTGGTCATTGTCTTGTATTTTATTATTGCATCTATAAGAGCCTTTGTGTTGCAAGCCTGAACGAACTCCCCACATTGTGCCTCATTTATCATTGATTGATGACCGGTATATGATGCGATGATAGGTTTTCCTGCCTTCATATAATCGATAACTTTATTTAGTGATAAGCCGTAATCCCAGACTTTTGAATTATGTGCGGAAAAGTAAAGTAGGTCCGCGCTTTCTAAAGCACTCTGAACCATGTTACGTGGTATTTTTGGTGCAAAAACCAGGTTCGGTAAATCATACTTTTGCATGTATTCGAATTTTAAAGCGCCATCGCCAATGATAACAAAGCGCAGGTCTTTATGGGTTTGCATTTCTTTAGCGGCTTCTAAAAATGGATTCAGAGCATTGGTGATGCCGATGGTGCCGGCGTAAACGATATTAAAGTAATTTTTATTAAGATAAGAATCTCTGTAAGACTCCGCAAGAGGTAGGCTATCTTGCTCAATGTCTAGATCAATACCCATGGGGATGCAGGCGACAGGAGGGTGGTCCTTAACAATAGTTTTTACGTGTCCTAGGAGGTTTGGCATTGTGCCC
>JABWCO010000051.1 GCA_013360185.1 Bdellovibrio sp. | reverse complement strand
TAGTCTGACAGGGCTTCAGCGGCTCCGGCATGAGAGGGGGCGGAGTGTGGGATCACCTTAGGTTCTTTCAGAAAAGGGAGCTTGTAGTCAGCAAGCATCTCTTTAAATAACGACTCGGCCGTGCGAGAGTGGTCAGACACCCAAGCTGGGACTTCGTAGGTCGGAAGAATTATTTCGTTTTCACGCAAAAGGTACAGCGGTTCAATATCCGCCCCAGTTTCTTCATAAAGATTCCTTATATAGGCGGACATCTTTTCGTTGATTTCTTTATTGTCTTCAAAAGCGTCTACAGCCCAAACGATTCTCACAGAGACCTCCCGTAACTACTACCGGCCTCCATAGTGCGGTTTTTTCGGAACACTGAAAAGGACCGGTTGGGAGGTTTTGTTGGGATACATAAATAATGTGTTCCAACATTGCTTTCTCGTAAAAAAACCCACCTCTGGTCAGAGGTGGGTGACTGAAAAACTTGAAGATTTAAAAAACTAGTTTGGTACTCCGGCAGGGTTGCCTTTTGCCAAAGCTTCTTTTTGCTGCAGCTTCTCTTCAGCTTTTTCCACTTCCAAGATGTATTTCTTAGTGGCAGCGGGCAGTTCGTGCCACATTTTAATGGATAGGAAAAGGCCCATCACGGCAAACGGAATCAAGAACATCGGCCAGAAGTGCCAGTCTTTGTGAGAAAGGTAACCAATCGCTAAGGATTGAATGCCTGAACCCAAGTACACGCAGCCATCCACAATGCCCGAAGCTGTCGCCGTCATCTTTTTTCCGCCGAAGTCAGCCGCAGCCGTCCCTGACATCAGGGAGTGAACTCCGATAACCGTTAAAGTAATCATGATTGCGGCAATACCTGTGACTGTGGGATTCTTCAACAACGAGAATGTCATGATGATCAAAAGAATGATCATGATAAAGTTATTGATCGCTGCCGGGGGACCGCGACGAGACTGAAACAGGCGGTCGGAAATCATGCCTGCGGTAAACCCACCAAAGATACCAGTCATACAAAGCAACAAGCCCCAGTTTTTAATGAAGAACTGAGAACCTTCAAAAAAAGCCGCGTTAGTGTCTTTTGTTTCATGCGCAAAAACCAAGTACCACTGCATGATCCCGTTACGTAAAACTCCTGAGGTAAAGTCGACTAAAGCAATCGTGATCATCACGGGGTTTGTGAAGATCTTCTTAAGCATAAAGCCGATAGAGATCTTAAGATTTTCGTCATCTTCGCCTGGGGATGAGGAAGCGTCGGCGGTGTCAAAGTCATCAAAGTTAGCTTCTTTTGGGGAATCTTTTAAAAGCACGAAGTCGATCAAAGCCCAAACGATTAACACAAAGGCAGGGATGGTGAAGACCAACCAAGTGGCATTTGTGGTACCCGTATCGATAGCAAAGATGTGTTGGATAATACTTTGGAAGGCCGTTTTTGTGCCTTCGATGTGCAGCTTGGAAGCTTCAACAATGGCCTGACCCCAGTCGAAGGCAAAGTAGACCCCGAAAGAAATCAAAGTTCCAAAGATGGCTCCGAAGACCCCACGCTCACGCACGTGGAACCAATAGGCTTTAACTTTAATAATCGAAACTGCACCGTAACTTTGAAAGAACATATTCAAAGAGAACAAAATCGAGAAAGCCACAACCATGTTCGTTTTCAGTCGACCCATGAGGTAAAGATACGTAGCTCCACCCATCAATAAATTCATCAGTGCGGAGCCCAGGGCTGCGATGATGATGCCTCTTTTGCCACCGATTTTATCGACGATAGGGCCATTGAGCAGGAAGGAAAAACCATAAGTGATGGTCCCGGCCGCAAAGATCAAACCAAATTGTTCTTTGGTCATCATGTCGCCCAAGGCATTCTTAGACACGTTTAGATTGTAACGGCCCATGTAAAGGAAAGCGTAGGTCATACCCAACGGGAACCAGTTCACGAAACGACGGAACATGAACTTACGCGAGTGTCCTAGGGGATTATTCTTAAAGTACAGCGTAATTACCGCCGCCAGACATAACCCGACAAGAAAAAGAGCCATGGTGCCTCCAATAAATTTTTCGAGAAGCTAATAGATAAATGAACTGATGGCAATGAAAGAGCCGCGAATTCAGCCCGAGTTTTTACAGGATTCTGTCAAGACTGCGAAAAGCTTCAATGAGCCGAAAAAACTTCCTAAATTTTTAGCATTTCTCCTCTGATATCTCGCCGCAGGTGATTATTTTTCGTCTGATACGATGCAAAAACTACATGCAAAAAAGCTCAGGATAAGCTCAAAAGATATGGAACTCATGTATAAGCAAAACTTATGGAACGTCTAAATATTATCTGTTTGTTCTTATGGGTCGAGGGCGATATGTTGGTTTTCAGAAGGAGACACAAGATTTCTCCTCAGACACTCGGTAGGTTCCCGGACCGTTCAGGTCCCCAAAAAGCAAATGCCGTAATCGCGGCTTCACCAATCCCACCTTAAAGTCCCACCTAACACAACCTACCGAGACTTGCGCGCGTTATCGACGCGATGCTACTTTCAAGACTATGTCATTTAAATACTTTCCCCTCTACGAAAAGCAAAAAGATAAAACCCACTACAAGAAAATCTCTTCAGACCACGTGCGCGTGGAAAAGTTAGGAGACAAAGAAGTTCTTGTCGTCGCTCCAGAGGCTTTAGAGTTGATCGCTCAAGAAGCTTTAAGTGATGTGTCGCACTTGTTGCGCTCAAGCCACTTACAGATGTTAGAAAAAATTCTTAAAGATCCCGAAGCTTCTCCGAACGATCGATTCGTGGCTGTGGATCTTTTAAAAAATGCGGTGATAGCAGCGCAAATGGAATTTCCTTCCTGTCAGGACACCGGCACAGCCATTGTGGTCGGTAAAAAAGGTGAGCGCGTCTTTACCGGAATTGACGATAAAGAGTTTCTTTCAAAGGGAATCTTCAACACCTACCAAAAGCGCAACTTACGTTTCTCGCAAATGGCACCGGTTTCATTCTTTGAAGAAAAGAACACAGGGTCTAATCTGCCAGCACAAATCGACATCTATTCCGAACAAGGCGAAGAATATAATTTTTTATTCATGGCGAAAGGCGGGGGGAGTGCCAATAAATCTTACCTCTATCAAAAAACCAAAGCTGTTTTAAATCCACAAGGGTTTGAAGCATTCGTTAAAGAAACTCTTAATTCCTTAGGGACAGCCGCATGTCCTCCGTACCATTTAGCCTTCTGTGTTGGGGGAACTTCAGCAGAAGAAACTTTGAAAATCGTCAAGTACGCTTCAACATGTTACCTTGATGGTTTGCCAACGTCAGGAAGTGAAGGCGGCAGAGCTTACCGCGATCTTGAAATGGAAAAACAAATCGAACAGTGGGCACGAGAAACAGGAATTGGCGCGCAATTCGGCGGGAAATACTTTGTGCATGATGTGCGCGTGATCCGTCTGCCTCGGCACGGTGCAAGTTGTCCGATTGGAGTAGGGGTCAGCTGTTCAGCCGATAGAAATATCAAAGGCAAAATCACGCGCGAGGGGATTTTCTTAGAACAGCTAGAACTTCACCCAGAGCAGTACTTGCCAAATCACTTGCAAAATGCGGAAGCTGAAGCCATCTCGATTGATTTAAATAAACCAATTCAAGAAACACTTAAAATTCTTTCCGCGCAAAAAGTAGCCACTCGTGTGATGCTGAACGGTCCAATGATCGTAGCACGCGATATTGCGCATGCAAAACTTAAAGAAAAAGTCGATCGTGGCGAGGGTGTTCCAGAGTACTTTAAAAATTATGCTGTCTATTACGCAGGTCCCGCAAAAACTCCGAAGGGTTACGCGTCCGGTGCCTTCGGTCCGACGACCAGTGAACGCATGGATCCTTATGTCGGCACATTTCAAAGCTTGGGCGGATCGATGATCATGCTCGGTAAGGGCAATCGCAGTCCGCAAGTCACAGAGGCTTGTAAGACTTATGGTGGCTTTTATTTGGGCTCGATCGGTGGGCCGGCGGCACGCTTAGGAAAAGAGTGCATCACCAAAGTAGAAGTTTTAGATTTCCCAGAATTGGGCATGGAATCGGTCTGGAAAATCGAAGTCAAAGATTTCCCAGCCTTTATCATTGTCGATGACAAAGGAAATGATTTCTTTAAGTCATTCATTCGTAAACTGTAAGATGTCTCTGCACTGATAAGAGAGGGGCTTGATATTTCCCAAGCCCCGGCCTCTCTAAGGAATTGAATGTTGGATTGCATTGCCTTCGGCTTCCGCATTCTAACGACAGCATAAAAATCCATTTCTCAAAAAAAATTCGCCCTCAATTTCTTTAGTTTTATGGTTATCCCGTTCCAACGTGTTGAGCTGTGATTGCAAGTCCATTTGAACTTCCATTAATTTTTATTCGACGTTAGATTTGTCGGTGGCGTGTTCTTTTAAAAGTGGTTTGGCAAAGTAGGGGCTACGGAGTGGTAGGTTTTGGAGCAGGTGTAATACAAAAAAAGTTGCTAAGAAGGGTCGTTATTTAAAAGACCCTTTTGTTGAATTTGCGAATATCAGTTGTCGGCGATCTCAATAACCGGTGCCGTATTTTCTTTAAGCAGCAGCGGGCTTAAGCCCACAAACAGGTTCATAATCACGGGGCCGATGATAAGTCCCGGTAAGCCCATCATAATGATTGCGCCGACAACACAGGTGAAGCCGACCATTGGATTCACATCATTGTCTTTGCCTACCATGAAGGGCTTTAAAATATTATCGATGCTGCCAGCGATGAGTGCGACAATAGTCATGCCGATTCCAGCACCTAGGCGATCACCGACAAAGGCCATCACGGCCAGCAAGAACCCCACGGGGGCGGCTCCGATGACGGGAATAAATGATACGAAAAAGGTCGCAGTCATCACCAACCAAAAGTCCCCTTCGCCAAAAATCAAACTTCCGATACTGACCACGGATGCTTGTACAAGTCCAATCACAAGAGTTGAAAATAACGTCGACTCACAGCCGCTCTTAGTGATTTCTAAAAGTCTTTGCGTCGTTTCTTCTTTAAAAGGAGTGTATTCAGTGAGCAAAGAACGAATGGCTGAGGCTTTCACTAAAAGAGCCACTAAGACTAAAAGGAAAACAAAACTTGCCAAAAGAATCGTCGGAAGTTGCGCTAAAATTTCGCTGGAAAATTTAAATATAATTTCGCCAGTGCGACGCAAGACATTGTCCATCATGCCGCGGGCGGGACCTGCCAAGTCAGTGCCCACTGTATGAGAAATTTTAGTTAAAATATTCAACAAAAGTTCTTTTAAATGTTGAAACTGAACCCCCAAGCGTTCTTGCCCTGGTTCCGGCGGAGCGCTCATGTGCATCGCAATTCGGTAAATAGCCAAAGTCAAAGGGATCCAAAAAATCGCAAGACCCGCAAAAACGGTCAGACCAATGGAAAAGCCACGACTGCGTCTTACTTTTTGGCTCAGGCGATTGATAAAATCATCTAACCCTAAGGCGAAAATAGACGCGATGATAATAGGTACCAAAAAAGGCAGATTGATATAAAGAAATAAAGCCGTTAGTAGACCTAAAATACCCCAGCGAGCCCACTCTGCTTTTGATTTGATTGCATCTAACATTTCACTCTGCCTTTATTTCAAAAAATTAGTTCTCAACTTCACAAGACATGCGAACGTCAGCACGGCAGTTTACCCAGGTGCCGTTATGGTTTGGCGGCAAATAGCTTGGGTTGCAATAATCACTAAAGAAGGCAGTGTAAGTCAGGGCGCGGCCGCGTTCGTTGAGTTCGCAAGTCCATCGAGCATTGCGTTCAGCCTCGCTGCGGGCGCGACGTTTGGCATCGTCGATACAGAAATAACTCGCCGTGGGGTTGCAATAGGTGTTTTCCGTTCCAGAGCCACTGACCGTGATGGTGCGTGCTGCCTGGGCTGAAGTTACCATAAAAGATAATGAGAGCAGTGTCAGTATAAGTGTTTTCAAAGAAGCCTCCTGCACTGTTAATCAACGCACAGTTTAAGTGAGGAGGCAATATGTAGGATTTCAAGGGCAGAGCGTCAGGTTAACCTTGGGTTAAAAACTGAACTCCGAGTTCTTGGTTTTCTTCTATTTCGTTCCAACGGGCCCAACGCACCTGACCTTCGATGGATATATATTCGCCTTGTGGATTTTGATAAGTCAAATTGACGAAGTCTTTTTTGCTGTAGAATTTGGTTTTTACTTTCAGACAAGATCCATTCAAAGAGATATTTTCAAATTGCCCACCCATGATCGGTTGAAAATTTTTATTCTCGCTTCCCAGCGGCAACAGTGAAGGGCTTAACATGGTATTTTGGGCAATGTTTTCGCGTTTATCCTGACGCAGCTCCAGGTGTTTACCTTCCAGATAGGCCAGGATGTCCTGACGTAAATGTGCTTCTTCGGATTTCCACAGAACGATAAAGTCTTTATGGTTTTTAAGTTTCACGCGCATGGATGATGACAACTCATTCACCACAAAGAATGTTTTTAAGTTTTTTGTCGTGCGCTGCAGATACGAGTACATGTCATAGTGGCGGGTTTCTAAGAATGGTAAAAAGACGACTAAGATCTTTTCACCGTTGTTATCGCCCAAAGTGCCGCGCAAAGCATAAGGATTTTCAACCAGTGCACAGTTGAATGCTTTCTCGTCCTTAAATTGTGCGGGTATTTTTTGAATTCCGGTAAGAAATACTTGTGTGATCATTGTTTGTTCCCCCTGTCCTTTTTTAGTAAAGCAAAGAGGAAGCCAACATCAAACCTGGTTAAGGTTTCCCACAGATGGAAATCGTTATACACCTGACTAGGAAACCCTAACACTGTTAGAAAACGTGTCTCAAAATAAGACTTATTGTGCTGGTAACGACGGTGTGCCTTTAGAAGGCTTTAAAACACTGTCATTCCAACGAGGTAAGTCTACTCCCAAAGCTACTTTCAGAACATCATTCACAGTTTCCACAAAATGGAAACGAATGTCCTTACGAATCTCTTCAGGGATCTCTTTAAGATCACGTTCGTTCTTTTTACACAACATCACTTCACGCACACCCGCACGATGGGCCGCAATGACCTTTTCCTTGATTCCGCCCACCGGTAAAACGCTGCCACGTAATGAGATTTCTCCGGTCATGGCAAGTTTTGGATTCACCGGCTTGTTCAGCAGCAAAGAGGCCAAAGAGGTCAGCATCGTCACTCCAGCAGACGGACCATCTTTCGGTATAGCTCCGGCAGGGACGTGAACATGCACATCTTTTTTGGCAAAGTCCATTAACGGATCTAATAAAGGCAGTCGAGATTTTAAAAGCGTTAAGGCGATCTTAGCAGACTCTTGCATCACATCACCCAGTTGTCCGGTAAGAAGCAATTGCCCCGTGCCGTTCATCTGCGCTGATTCGATAAATAGGATGTCACCGCCAACAGGTGTCCACGCCAGTCCCGTAACCACTCCCGGAGGCAAAACACTTTCGATCATATCCGCCGAGAATCTTTCGCTGCCTAAAATTTCCTCTAAGTCTTTTTCATTCACCACTAAACTTGCATTTTCAGTTTTTGCCGCCTTAAGACTCATAAATTTACAAATAGTTGCAATCTTGCGTTGCAAGTCGCGCACTCCCGCTTCTCGTGTATAGTGCGTCAGTAATTTAGTGAAGGCCTCATCCGTGATACTTAATTGTGCGTCTTCTAGGCCATTCTCCTTGATTTGTTTTGGCCATAAATACTTTTGTGCGATCTGTTTCTTTTCATCGATCGTATAGCCGTTTAAATCAACGACTTCCATGCGATCTAAAAGAGGCAAGGGGATGCCTTCGAGTGAATTCGCCGTCGCGATAAAGAAGACTTTTGATAAATCAAAGGGCGTATCCAAGTAGTGATCGTGGAATGTACTATTTTGCTCAGGGTCTAGGACTTCAAGCATCGCGCTGGCCGGATCGCCACCATAACCGCGGGTTAATTTGTCGATCTCGTCCAGGATAAAGACCGGATCGTTTTCACCAGATTTCTTAATGCCAGCTATGATTCGACCAGGCAGCGCTCCAATGTAAGTTCGTCTGTGTCCACGGATCTCGGCGTCGTCGCGCACGCCACCAAGGCTTACGCGCACATATTTTTTCCCTAAGGCCCGTGCAATACTTTTTCCCAAAGAAGTTTTACCGACACCCGGAGGTCCAATGAAAAGCAAAATGGAACCTTGGTGGGATTTGCGTAACTTCATTACAGCTAAGTGCTGCAAGATGCGGCCTTTGATTTTATCTAGACCATAGTGGTCTTGGTGCAGAATTTTTTCTGCCTCATCTAAGTCGATCTCTTTTTGTGGGGATGACTGATTCCAGGGCAGATCCAGCATCAGCTCTAAGTGGGTGCGGATCATTTGATACTCTGGTGAAGAGGCGCCGACGGATTCAAGGCGTTTTAATTGGGTTTGTGCCAAAGTTAACGCTTCTTCTGCCATGCTAGACTTTTCAAGTCGTTCTTTAAGTTTAGCAAGTAAGTCTCCGTTTTCACCTTCGCCCAATTCGCTGCGAATCACGCGCATTTGTTCACGTAAGATCGCTTCTTTTTGGTTTTGTTGAAAATTCTCATGCAGTTTGTCGCGAATGCCACGTTGGATCTTTAAGCGCTCCTTTAGCTCTTGCATTAAGTCCAAAAGTCTTAAGGCGCGATCTTTTAGCGACACGATTTCTAAAAGTTCCTGCTTATCTTGAATTGCGATATCGGCATAGGCCGCACACATATTTGATAAGGTCAGAAGATCATCGACATCTCCAATGACGTTGCGAATCTGGCGCGTGTCGCCGGGGAGCTGTTCTAAGAGTTCTTCACTTAAAGTTTTTAAACTGGAAAATAAAGCCTCTTCGGTTTTTTTATCAATCGCACCACGATCTTCGACGGCTTCACTTTGCACTTCAAAAAAGCCTTCAGTATAGCGATTTTGCACCACGCGTACGCGTTGATGCGCTTTCACGAAAACACTGTAACTTCCGTCTTCATCCATCCGAAATGATTCGATTTTAGCTAAAGTTCCGATGGAATATAGGTCGGTTATTTTGTCGGCATTGGTTTGTGGGGTTTTCTGCGTTAATAAAACGACCCAGTGATTGTCACGTAAGGCTTTCTGTAAAGCAGCAATGCTTTTTTCTCGACCTATACGTAATGGCATACTGATGTCGGGAAATAAAACCGAATTCTTTAAAGGAATAACGGGGATAAAGCCAGAGACGTAAGACATTTGTACCTCATTTCTAAAGCCCATGCAGGCTTAATGTAACAAACATGAGCACGAATTAGGTGTCGTCAAGTTCGTGGCTTTAAAAATTGTCGCATACTTTTGAATGTCCAGGTCTTGTACTTTGGCAGGTTCGTTTTACGCTTTAAAACCATCAACCAACGCGATGTCTCTTGTTAGGCCACCGAAGGGACCGCAATACACGGATTCTTCAAGCCACGTCATTTCGGTGGCAAGCTCATCTTTAAAAAGAACCTTCGTCCAGAAACGATTGATGTTATCCCAGCTATAGCCGCGCCCCTTTAAGTGATCTTTAGATTCAAAGGGAGCTGAACTTGCAATCACTTGAGTCATCGGCCGGCGTGCATTGTTTAAAAGTTCAAACAGATACGGTTTCTGCGAAGCTTCTTCCGGTAAGCTGATTAAATATAAGAGGGCATCGACATCGTTGATGGCGCGATGCGATTCCGTGAAAAAACCATGATAGATATTGAGCAATTCTAGCTTCGCACTTGTATAGCCTTTAGCACTCCAATCGACTTGCTTAAAAGTGCAAGCCCACACTCGCTCTGTCGAAGCTTTCGATTTGCGATCAATAAAAGGACGATCAAAGCGAGCATTATGAGCGATGACCAAACTTGACTCCTCAAATAAGGCATTCACTGCGGCCCAATCGATATTTTTTCCTGCAACCATCTGGTCAGTGATTCCTGTCAGTGCGGTGATTTCTGCTGAAATGGGACGGTCAGGATCTTGAAAGCTTGAATAGGATTTTCCTAAAGAAAGAATTTCGCCACTGTTGCGATTAAATAAAAATTGGCGCACACCGATTTCGATGATCGCATCTTCACTTTGATTTAAACCCGTGGTTTCGACATCGACGACGACCCCCACGCGCACAAGATCTTTGTTTTGTTCTGCCCACGCCGGCGTCGCATAGGCTGGTGGTTGAATGGGACAGCCCTCAAGTTTTTTCAGGGTTACTGTTTTTCCGTCTTGTGCTTTGCCAATCCAACGAAATGCCATTTTTGTCCTCTGTGATAAGTCAGCCTATTTTTTGATGTGATCTGGCAAATGTAAAGATTTTTTTTAAACAAAGGAATAACATCAGAGCTCAGGGGGCTTTATGGCCAGAGTCTTAGTTATTTACGCGTCGAGATATGGGCAAACAGAAAAGATTTCTAATTACGCGGCTGAACGACTTCGTCATTTAGGGCATACGGTGGACGTTTGGAATATTCTTGAAAATGAGTTCTCTCGTCGTCATGTTCGTGATTACGACGGAGTGGTTATGGGTTCCGGGATTTATGCGAATCGTTTCCCTCGCCCCCTTTTACGAATTGCGCGCGAACAACAAAGAGATTTAACCAAAAAACAGACCGCGTTCTTTTCGGTGTGCATGGGGGTTGTCGAAGAAAATGAGCAAACACAACGGGATCTGCGAGATATTTCTTTGAATTTCTTCACCATGGCCGAGTGGCGGCCGATGCAGTGGGGAATTTTTGCGGGTTCTATCGCGTATAGCAAATACAATATACTTCTAAAGTATTTTATGCGTTTTCTTGCCGCTCGGGCCGGGTACGAGACAGAGCTTTCCCGAGATTACGAATTTACAAACTGGAAGGACGTGCAGTCATTTGTCGACGAGTTCTCGCAAAGGCTGCACAGACGCCGTCCTGTCCGGGAATCTATCGCCCGGCCGGATTTTTAGGTTCAATCTTAAGTAAAGCGAAGACACCCTGGAACCATTCTCGCAGCAAGTAAAGACCTCACCCTTGATGGAGGTCTTTATGTTTTTAACTCGCTCGATATTAGTTTTATTCGCATGTTTGCTTTTAATTTCCTGCGCGGATGAGGTTGAAGACGTCGCGGTCGATCCAGCCGTGACTCCGCAGCCTGCCTCAACCCCTGTTGAGTCACAAAGTGTGGGACCGGCTCAGTTCCCGGCGGATTATTTTAAAGTCGCCGCCTTAGAAAACCCAGAAGCCAACTCTTATAAGGTGCAATTGTCCTGGATACCATTTGATGGGTCTTTGTATGTATTTAAAAACGACACAGTGGTGGCTTCGGCCCATGGTGGAAACGGCGTATTAGAGATGTATGAACGCGGCGGAGCTAAGGTCGAGTTAAAAATAGAGGTCCGTCGTCAGGGCGAACCCGTGGCTCAATTTCTTTCCGTTCGTGTGCAAGTTCCAGAGGACTATGTTCTTTCGGGACGCAAAAAGCTGTCAGAGAACTTAAAAATTAAGGCGGCTCGCGTATTTATTGCCAAAGGCACAGTGATTATGACGGAAAACCACAACTTAGTTATTGAGGCTAACTCCTTAATTTCTGAAAACGCCGTGATTCAAAACTTCCCTCTAACAGCCAAGGCCTCGCGTGAACAGAACGGACGCAGCGGTGGTGCGATCAGTATTATCGCACAAAAAGCAGAAGGAGACCTTTTTGTTAGATTAAACGCTGAAGAAGGCGGAGAGGGGAAGATCGGGGCCGTCTATAAGGTGATGATCGACAACAGAAGTTGCGCGGGGACGAATGGGGGCGATGGCGGCAACGCCGGCAGTCTGTCTGTGCAATTTGCGGATGGTGCCGCTTTTAATTTAAACTATGAAAGTGTGCCCGGAAAGTCGGGAAAAGCGGGGGCACGCGGGCAATTGATGCTCACGGGACCGCAAGATTATGTGATTTTTCCGTGCGACTTTGCCGCGGCATCAGGCAGTGATGGTCGCCCGGGTGTTGTCGGAATCGTCTGTGTGAAAAAATCGGCGCAGTTGACTGGCTCTTGTAAGTAATGTGAATATTTCAACGCCTCGATCAGACCCTTGTCGCCAAGGGTCTTTCTCGGTAAAAGAACCCACATTCTTTTCGGGGGGGGTCTTTGTGAAAACATTCTTAATGTCTGTTGTTTTGCTTTCTTTTTCCGTATCCCACGCATGGTGGTCACCAACCGAAGGGATCCGCGTAACATGTCGCACTTATGACGGCGGCGACGTTCCTGAGATTAACATCAACGTCAAAGGCTATGTTGTTGAAATTGAAAAACAGGGGCAGGTTGAAGTTCTGCAAACCCGTATCTATCAAACCAATGACAGCAAAGTTTGGGAGAACCCGAAGATTTCCTTGGTTGTCGCTTTGGTGCAAAGTTCTTGGGGTGGATCCACACACGCGGGGACGCTTACTTATAAGGCAAAAACGAATCCTACAGATGTCATTCTTTATTGTATGCCTGAAATGCAGTACTAAATTATGAAATCTACTTCCTTTTCTAGTTCGGAAGTAAAAAGACTGCAAAAAGACCTGAAAACTCTTTTTGCAGTACCCGTTTCAAAAAAATTATCTAAAGATTTTTTGCCCGAATATCCATTTGATGCCCAGTTGCTTTCCCTCAGTGCGCTTTATCGCCGCAGTCGTAAATCTTATCTTCAGTTGGGTGGAACGTTTTCTCCGAGAGTATGTTCCACGATGCGTTCCTTGAGTGCGCAGGATTTATTTAAAGACCAAATTGACTACAGCCCGATTTTTTCTGAGTTGACCTGGTTTAAAGATCATTCCCATGAAGTGGCTGATCCTGGCGGGATGGTTAAGGCCTTTTCATTCTATAACGAGATTTCTATTTACCATGAGCAAAACCATCGCATTTTATGGCGTTTATTGCCACCTGCTCCCACGGAGGCGGTGGACTTCTGTCGCTATCTTGATTTTGCTGAAAGTCTAGTGGTGACATTGGATTTAGCTTTGGGGGATGAACTCGGAAAAAATCTTTCTCCAGTATTTGAAGCGGTAAAGGCGATCTATCGTCCTGGTGGGGACGATAATTGGTTTGCAAAGTCTAAGTCCGAGTACCGCCAGTATCTGCACGGCTTAATGTTTACGACTTATCTTGTGTTGCAACTCGCCGAACCTGCGGATATTCCTGATGCTGTCGCCTACGTCATTGATGCGCCTAAAAAAATGAATAAAGATGCGGTTCGTCGGGGACAGGAATTAAGCGATTTATTTACGCTTAATACCAACCAACAGTGGCAACGCTTGTACTGGAAAACAACGCAACAGCGTTTGGCACAGCTCCATCGGGACTCTGATGAGGAGCCTTTCTATGTCTCTGAGGATCCGTTGGATTTTGAAGAAGAGTTTGTCATTGCCAATCGCGTCTTTGCTTTCTTTGATCTTTAAATGCGGAATAAGGTTCCCTCACTCAGCAACTTCTGTTTCAATAGATATATGGCTAAGGATCTTTTAGATTTGCATGGATTTAAGATAGACGAAGTGGAAGACGCGATAGATAAATTTCTGATGCGTGTATCGAATTCCAATCTTAAGCGCGCCCGTATCATGACGGGCAAAGGCACCGGGGCTGTGAAAGCTGTTGCGCTTAAGTATCTTAAGCTGGCCGGTTATCATTGGGCCTACGAAAAGCTTTCTAATGGAAAAAATAATGAAGGCTGTTTAGTCATCTTTCTCGATTAAAAAAAGCATTCTATCGTGGATATCCAGTGCCAACAAAGGAAGACGGCGCATTACGCAGCTTTGTCTTTTGGTTTTGGTAATTCTATTACGAAGCAGGAGTTGGGGCTGTCGTCAGAAATTTTTAGTACGCCAGATAGGCTCTTGATAATACCATGGGATATACTAAGTCCCAGGCCGGTACCTTTTCCGGCTCCTTTGGTGGTAAAGAATGGGTTAAAGACTTTTTCTTTAAGCTCCACGGGGACTCCGGCACCGCTGTCGATAACTTTTATCTGCAGTTTGAGTGTTTCTTCTATGACATGAATTTCAATCCATTTTTCGGCACAGTTTTCGACGGCATCATGTGCATTGCTAATCAAGTTCAATAGGACCTGGCAAAGTTGGGTAGGGCGACAAGAGATGAAGACGGGGAGAGTTGGAGCAAAAACTTTAAGAGCTATACCATGTAATTTGCAGCGCTCTTGGCATAGAACAATCGTATCTTCGATCAAAGCCTGTACTTCACATTTTTCCAAGGGATCTTCGGTCGCATTCCTTGCGAAGGTTTTTAGGCCTTTTACCGTTTTGTGTATGCGATCTACCGTGTTATCGATTTGCCCTAAAGTTTGCTCTAAGGCATCTAGGTCGGGCATAGGATCTTTTATGTTTGTTTGCGCTTGGCTTGTCAGTAGTTTGCTTGTGCCTAAGGGGGTGTTGACTTCGTGAGCTATGCCGCTAGCCATTTCACCGAGCGATGATAATTTAGAGGCTTGGATATTTATTGTCTTTTGGTTGTCGAGTTCCTTGGTTCTTTCTTCTATCAGTCCTTCAAGGTTTTCATTGTGCCGGGCAATCATAATATCGCGTTGGTTTAAAGCTCGAATCATCTCGTTAAATGAAGAGGCTAATATTCCGATTTCGTTTTTGCGAGGAGAGATATTTTGTACAGATATTTTATAATTGCCTTGTGTTATTTCCTTCGTCTCGCGGATTAAAGATAATAAAGGCTTTGAGACCTCTCTACGCAAAACAAAGAACAATACAAAAAGCTCTAAAAGAAGGGAAAAAAGACCAGCGCCAAAAAGAAATCCGACATTTTCGGCAGCAGCTTTTTTAATAATTGCTTTTGGATATTCTGCGACTACGTACCATCCAGGTCCTGGAATTTCGGCCACAGCAAGATAGTTGTCATTGGTGTCTGAAGCGACCGAGCCCAAGCTCATTGCTTGAATTGTTTTAAATTGTGATGTCAGGATCGGATCATTGCTTAATTCTACGGAGAATAGTCCATTATTTTCTTCGATTTTTTCAAGATGATTCGGATGGGCGATTAAGCGACCATCGCGACGTAAAATATAGTTCTTAGCACCTTTAAGATTATTGTTCAAAGTTCGTTGAATAAGCTCTGTAACTAGGACGTCGTGATGGACGGAACCTAAGAATTCATCTTTAGAATAGACGGGTGTGGATCCTGTGACCATCCATATCTTTGAAACCTTATCGAAGAACAGTCCTGTCCACTTGGTAGAACGAGATGGGTTTTGAGCCGGCTGTGAAACGGAGGCATACTCTTCTTGGGGAATGAATAGTGATGAGGTTGCCTTTTGAACCCAGAGAGGTTCTTCGGGCCAATAAAGTACGATAGCATTTTGTGGAAAGGTGAAATAAGTGTCCTGAAATCTAGCGTGATAGGCTGGGCCCATGCGCAAGGACGTCTCATATGAAGCCAAAATTTTTGCCATTAGTTTTCTATTGATGACCGTGTTTTTTCCGATGAAGATCCCCGGGGTACTTTTGCCATCAAAAGATTTCATCTTATTTCGGATGAGACCATCGGGAAACTTTTCAGTCAGTGACCAAAACCTTTTCTCTGTGGTCGCATCATAAAGGTAAATGTGGTAAAGACGAAGGAACTCGTTTTTAAGTATTTCGTGATTTTGCTGAGCCTCTTCAAAGACTATTCTTTCACGGGCTTCGCGCTCTGTAATATAGCTAGCCAGCGTCTGTTTCGTTTGCGTTTCAATATTCATTTTTAAGTGATAATAGCTGCCTACGACAACTAACAAGATTATTAACGTAATACGGATCGACATTTTTAATAATGTACGAATCGCAAGACTATTCAGGTGCACCTAGGCCACCTTACCGTGGTTAATTACTTTGCTTAACGCGGCGACAGCTTCGCCATCTAAAGAGGATTCTTTAAATTTTCGGATCATAAGGAAGGCTTCTGGTGCAAAGAGTGCCACGGGATTATTTGGATTTTTCAGTGTGTAGTTGCAGAAGGCATCTGCTACCGTTACGATAGATGTCATCGGGTGAATTCGTTTGGAGTCAATACCTCGCGGATATCCTTGCCCAAGAATATCTTCGTGGTGTTCGTAAGCCACTTGAATGACCTCGGATGGGGCTGTTCTTAAGGATTCCAAAATCTCTTTTCCACGAGTCGGGTGGGATTCCATGAGTGTTCGTTCTTCTTGTGTCATGAGTGCACGGGGCTTTTCTAGAAGCTCTTTGCGCAACTCTTTTTTTCCGATGTCATGAAACAGTCCTGCAAAAGACAATTTGAAAAGTGTTTGCGGCGATTGCCAGCCAAGTTGTTTTGCTATGAGTACGGAAAATACAGAAACCCCAAGACTGTGTGCATAGAGAACGTCTGAGTGACTGCTCAATATATTTAGTAAAGAGAACGTCTGTTGGTCTTCGGTAAGTATATCCAGACTTGTTGTTAAAAAATCTTTGGCGTTGCGAAACAAGGCTTCGTCCGTGCCCTGCACGAAGGCTTGCTGAACCAGCATTTCTCCGGTGTAAGTCATGAAGCGCATTTTTTTTTCGCGCTCGACCTGGCCGCTTGAGGAAACGGCCTTGGAAATTAATAAAGTAAATCCAACAAGCTTGGAAAAATCCTCTTGGCGAATATACAAGTGTGTCACACCTTTTTCTTTAAACAGAGCTATTTTATCCGGTGAAAGTTTCCCCCCTTGGTGGGCAATCTTAATATACTTAGCTCCTGACATGCGTATATAAATGGGATAGTCGGCTTCCTTTTCATTCACAAAGTCTTCAAGCGGGAGTCTGCAAAATTCCTTGTCTAAATCAATGGGAGCTGCTGGTGCTGCCGGAATAGTTTCATCTTCCCTAAATATTTTGCGAATTTTCTCTATGAGTTCTTCTTCTTTGAATGGTTTTGCTAAAAATTCATCTGCGCCAAGACTATGGGCCTCTTGAGTTTCCAATATATGTGAAAATCCGGTCATTAAAATCACCGGCGTGGGTCTGTGAACTTTAAGCCATTCTAAAAGTTCCACACCACTTAGGTGCGGCATTTGAATGTCAGTTAGGATAAGGTCTGGCTGAATGGTTGGAATTAGGTCTCTGGCAACTTTGCCGTTGTCAGCTTCTATAACATCATACTTTTTGCTAAGAATATTTTTGATAGCCGCCCGAAAATAGGGATCATCTTCTACTAGCAAGATTTTTTTCATTTACCACTACTCCTAAGGGGTGCTATCGGATTAACCGTGTCTTAGGTGAAGGAGATTTCATTTACCTGAAAAATGAATAAATCTAATTCTTTCGGTATGTTCTTGTGAATCGATAGTTATAACTTTCCGAATTTATTTAGCTATTTTTCAGATGATTTTATCGTTCGAAAGTGAATTAGAACAAAAGTTGGTAATTATTTGTAATACTCTGGGCGAAGGTCTCTTTCTGGTACGGACTGCCGCATAGAACGGATTCTTATTGGCAGTTTGTAACTTGGAAGCGCGCGGACTGATTGTCCGTATTGATGATTAACTCCGCTTTACATTTGCCTGCTTGGGAGCGTGATTGTTCACGTGCATCGATGCAGTCTTGGAAGGAAGTGAATTGGAAATTCTTACCATCAAGGTCTGGCAAGCGGCTGTCTACGATCATAACTATTTTTGCTTCGGAGTTGCAGAAGATGTTCGCAAAGGCAGTGCCATCTTTACCGTAAAAACGTTCAACGCCTGGGGTGATTGATTTTGAAGAAAACACTTGAAATTGCTTTTCACCAGCGAATACAGGTAAAGCACAAAGAGTCGTCAGGGTCAGGCAAACAATATGATTCATGAACGGTCCTTCCAAAATAATCGGCATTCTTATTAGAAAGGGGAGTATAGGCGTCTTCGCGATTCGAGTAAAATTTCAATTTTTTACAAATAGTCTTTTCTTGATCGTCCAGAATTTCGACAGATTTTTTTTGTATAAACGAGCTATAAACGCAATAGCTCTGAGTTGGTCAGCTTTTGTATGCTGAGAAGAAGTTCATAAGGGTCGCCAGCAATTTTTAAAGCCTTGGCAAAGGCAGCGTCCGTCTTAAGGCCTTGTTGGCGCAAAGATCGGATTTGATCACGTAATGTAAGTCCTTTAAGCTTTAATAAGCGCTCTTCGCATAAGAAATGGAGGTAAGCCGCTTGCTGTACACATTCGCGGTTTTGCACAAAGATTTTAAAAGGGACACCGTTGTGGTTGAATTGAACGATTAAAGTGTCTAGATTGTCCACTGTTGTGCGTGTGGCTCTGAAGTTTCCACTCTTTGAGAAAGCGGCAGAAAGTTGGCTTTGCGCCTCATCTGCATTTTCACAGCTCATTAGAATATCTAAAGCAGATCCCTCGATAGCAATATCCAAAGGCAGAGTCCCTGCGATCACCGGGCGGTATGATTTAAATTTCTTTAAAACACCTGAATCTTGCAGGGCCGCATATGCGGCCGTGGATTTTTCTAAAGTAATCACGGATTTTAAAGACAGATGGTGAAACTTAATATTTCTTGCGCCTAGGTGAATTTCAAATTCTTGATTGAATTCTTTAGTGAGGCCATCAAGTTTTAAATTCAAATGGCCAAACTGCTTTTCCAAAGAAGAAAAGGGAACATCGCAGACAATTTCAATATGTTCGAAACCTTCCGGTGTGGGTTTTGAAGCTTTTGGTGCGGGAAGTTCCACAACATCAATCACCCATTCATTAAATTGCACAGGCTTTCGGAGTTGATAGGTTGCAATCAGTCGACCGTTGACAGGATTTTCAATTAGCAGATCGGCAAACGCAGAAAAATGAATTTTTAAAGCGTTATAGTTCTCGAGACTTGCAGAGCGATAACACAGATGATCAATATCCCAGTGTGCTGGGATACGGACTTCCTTTTGGGCAAGATCTGCAAAAAGAAGATTTAGAAAATCCTGCGCAAGCAGGTGAAAGTTTTCTTGCGTGATAACAACCCCCAAGAAACGTCGAGCTTATGTGCTCGACGTCGTTTCACTTGCAGTGTCTGCCACGGCAGGGAAGTAGACTCCTTTAGGGTTGATTGCATGACCAGCTGGAATACCCGTGCCAAGTTCTTCGGCGCGCAGGGCAGATTCTGGTAAATTCAAAGTTTTGCGTAACTCGTTCATCGTTTCTGGTACGAAAGGATTTAACATGATCATTAAGTTCTTAAGGACATAGAAACATGTGAATAAGGCATCTTTACGTTCAGATTCCACAGCACGGTCGTCGTGGGGCTTAAACTGCGTAAAGAGTGAGTTGATTTGTCGCGCATAGTTTTCAATTTGTCCTAGTAAAATCGAGTAGTCGCCTTTTTGCATCGAGCGCAAATACATCTGTACAAGCTTTAAGGTCTCAGCCTCTGCTTTGCCGATCAGTTTTCCTTCAGGAACGCGCCCATTGAATTTTGAATGGCACGCAGAGATTGGTTTTTCTAAAGCGGCATTCATGGGGCCGGCTAAGAATTTATTTCTTTCTGTAAAGTGTTCGCGATCAAAATTTGAAGCCTTTACTGGTAAGCTTAAGAGGGCCAAATAATAGCGAACTTGGTCGGCGGAATATCCCATCTCAAGTAACTGATCCCCTGTATAGAAATTGCCAGTGGACTTGCTCATTTTTTCGCCGTTAATCATCAAGTGATAACAGCTTAAAATTTCCGTCATTTGCAAGTCACCCAGTTGCGGCAATGTCTGTGGATTTTCTTTATGCCCTAACCACATAGAACCTTGCATGATTGTATAGAAAAACACATTGTCTTGGCCTAAGAACTGCACAACCGTCGCTTCGGGATCACACCAGAACTCTTTGTATTGTTCAGCTTTACGTCCTGATTGCTCCAAAGCGACTTGGGTAAATACGATCGGTGCGATCAAGGAGTCCGGCCACACGTAAAGGGTTTTGCCTTTCATTTCAGGATCTAACTCCTCGGGCACAGGAATGCCCCAAGAAACGTCCCGGGTGATCGGGCGGTGGCCCCATTTGTCAGTGATAACGGAAGGGATGCCTGCCGCCTCAAGGATACTTTGTCCTTTGGCTAAGTCCTCCTTGGACTCAAAAAGACATTCGACCTTTTTTCCCGGCACATAACGAGATTTATGTTTTGGTAAAGTTTCTTTAAGGCCTTTGTAAGTTTCTTCGTGCACATTTTCAAAGCGGCAGCCGATCAAAACGGTATTTAAAACTTCTTGTACGATAGCGCCTCGCCATGCTTTTTGTTTTGTCTCTAGCCACATTTTTAGTGGATCAGCGACTTTCCACATGTTCAGCCACCAATGGGCCGTGTCTTTAAGCTCAGGTTTGGCATCACTCAATTGACTGCGTGGATCTTTTAAAAGGCTTGGGTCAAACTGACTTGCACAAACATCGCATTCGTCTGAATACGCCTCGGTATTGCCACAATTTGGGCATGTGCCACGAACGAAGCGATCTTGAAGAAAACGATTCATCTTGGCATCGAACCATTGCTTGGTAATGCGTTTTTCTAAAAGTCCATTTTTAAACAAGCGACGTAAGAAGTCTTGCGAGTATGCCTGGTGCAAAGGGTAAGTTTCTGGTCGAGATGTGCCAGTGAAAACATCCGTTTGAATAGAGTATTTTTTTAAAGTCTCTTTTTGTTTGTCGTGAATTGTGTCGATGAATTCGCGAATTGATTTTCCGGCTTGCACGGCGGCAACTTCACTGGTGGATCCATGATCGTCATTGCCGTTTACAAACAAGACGTTTTCTGCACCGATAAGCATGCGCATCCAGCGTGCAAAGATATCAGCAGGGACGTGCGCTCCCGCTAGGTGACCTAAATGCAATGGACCGTTGGCGTAAGGCATACCCGCCGTGACCACGACCTTTTTTGGTTTTTTATGCTGACTCAAAACAGTTTTGACGTCAGTGGGTTGAACGAATTTATTTTCTGATTTTGCGCTTGGTTGCATAGTGACCCCTACGCCACCTAATTTATCGAAAATATCTCTTAACGGGAATGTCGGAGTTCAGATGCGCCACGCGTTATTGTTGAAGTTGCTATCTTTGCCTTCAATTTCACCGATTACGAACTTTGGGAGCTCTAGAATTCACTCCAATGCACAGGGCGTCCGTGGCCTGTGAAAAAATTGTGGGTACCTTTTTAATTAGGGGCGCCAAATCAGACTTTTAATGTCATTTAAACTTAAGGGACGGTCCTCAAAAAGAGGTCCTAAATTTTCTTTTACCTCTGTCGGGGTCATGGAGGGTGTCGCAAAAATTTTTTGCGGGAAGTTTCCTTCAATGCGTGTTTGGCTTAGATCTACACCCATCAAGTGCAGAGTGCGCAGGGCCACCATGAATTGCAAAGGATCTGGCTTATAGTGGCCGCTTTGATCACTTAATGAGCGCAATTTTCCATCTGAAAAAGTGGCGGTGCCGGCAAAGATGACGTTTTCCCCCGCGGATAAAGTCGAGTGATGAAAACGTCCGCGTTCTTCTTTGAACAGCACTAAAATTTCTTTATTTTTGTTAATCACAATCAAGCTGTCTTCAAAATGCAATGAATCTGCATCGAATTCAGAATCAACTTTTTTTCCGTTCGCATCGAAGAAATATCCATCTTTTGATGTGATCATATGGGCAAGACGTTCTTTTGCATCAAGATACTTCACATTCCACGCTTGGCGCGTGACGGGATCGATATAGACACCTAGATTTTCCCCGATATAAGAAGTGTTCATCATGACTTGGCGATCAAGCCAAGGTTCCGCTTCCAAGGTAAAAATTTGTGAACATAGGGGTGCTTTAAATGCGGAAGTAGAAGCAGAGGCTGTGGCCACATTTATACATAAAAAAAGCGCGAGTATTAAAGAAGTTCTAAGTCCGTGTATGTTCATAATCTTGAAATAATTTTTGCCTTCATCGTAGATGTGCGGATTTCGTACCACTCTGAGTTTCGTTTATTTAGCTTTGGCAGTGAATTAATGCTCAAAGTCTTTACAGGTAACGCTTTTCGCGTTTTCGGAAAATTGTGTAACTACTAGAAAACTTAGGGACATCGGCGGTTAATTTGGGGTATCTCGTTGGAATGATTCTGCTAATTCTTTGGGCACGGATTTGGCTTAAAGAAAAGAGAGAC
>JABWCO010000187.1 GCA_013360185.1 Bdellovibrio sp. | reverse complement strand
GATAAATTCGCAACGGCTCATAAATTTTTTTTGCTACGGCACTTCGATCTGGCAAACTGGACATCACCATCACCATGACATGGCAAAAGATAAAAAATGAAATCACAGCTTTTATCAAGACTCGCATAAATACACCTCCTTGTTTTAAAACAAGAAAGCAATTTAGGAGACTTTAGATTTGCGGAGCAACGACAATTCAACCTTCAAAGATTAAATAAACAAAGACTATATTTCTGCTTTTTAATGACTCACCTGACGGGGGTAGAAGTATGACAGGTTCGCAAAAAACTTTGTCGAGAATAGTTACTGTCAAGCCACAGTGAGATCAACATACTGCAGGTGTAAAACCTGCAGTAACGAGGGATCTTTAATTTCTTTTATAATCATCTTGATAGCGAACAATATCATCTTCGCCGAAGTAGGTCCCCAGCTGTACCTCAACAAACTCTAACATTGATTCTGTATTGTTACGAATTCTGTGTTTTGCCCCTTGTGGGATGTGCACATGGCTGCCCGCTTTAACTGGAATAACCACATCGTTCAAAACAACTTCTCCAGAGCCTTGTGTGATCGTCCAGTGCTCTTCACGTTTGGCATGGGACTGATAAGAAATCTGCGCGTTCGGATTCACGCGGATCACTTTTGATTTAAAGAACTCTGTATCTTTAAGAATTTCAAAATATCCCCACGGACGGTATTCAAAAATATGCTCTTTGACTAACCTAGATTTCTGCTGATTCAAGGCTTCAACTACATGACGAACTTCTTGCGATTGACCTTTTTTTACCAACATCAGGGCGTCCTTCGTATCAACCACGATCACGTCGTCAAGGCCCACTGTTGAATAGTGCTTTCCAGATTCGCCGAAAACAAAGTTGCCCTGCCCTTGCACGGTCAAGACTTCATGGCCCTTTTGCAAAGCCGCCACAGCATCCCAAGAGCCGACATCGTTCCAACCAAAATCTGCGGGAATACACGCCAACTCTTCGCCACTCAGTTTTTCCATGATCGCATAGTCGATAGAAATGCTTTGCACCTTCGCATAAACATCGCCTAAGTTCGCAGAGTCTTCACGCAATGCTGACATTTGTTGCCACATTTCAGGTTGATGCTTTTCAAAAAGACTTGCCATGTGGGACACTTTGAAAACAAAAATTCCCGCATTCCAACTGAAACTGCCTTGAGCGATAAACTCTTTCGCCTTTTCTAAGTTTGGCTTTTCATGAAACTTCAAGACGGAATGAGCTTTCAATCCAGCAGACTCTTTCAAGCTCTGTTTTTGCGTTTGAATATAGCCATAGCCCGTTTCTGGATAAGACGGAGTGATTCCCAAAGTCACCACGCGGTTCTCTTGGGCCACTGATTCAGCAAAAGCTACAACTTTTAAAAAAGCTTCTTCATTGCTAATGAGGTGATCTGAAGGAAACACCCCGACAACCTCAGAGCCCTTCCCCTGAAGCATTAAAAGCTTGCAGAGAGCCGCCACTGCCGGCGCCGTGTTTTTTCCCATAGGTTCATAGACCACGCGAACACCAGAAAATTTATTCTGAGCCAAATTCAGCTCTGTCAAAGTCTGCAGCGCCTGGGACGTTACAATCCAAGGGGGTCCCAGCTTAAAGCATCTCTGCAGTGTCAAAGTCTGCAATGGAGCTCCGAAAATATCACAAAACTGTTTAGGCAACTGCTGGCGAGAAACAGGCCAAAGCCGAGTTCCACTTCCGCCTGACAATATAGCGGGTATCAAAACCTACCTCCGAGTTAAGGATTAATCTATATCACCAATCGTCCTGAGTGCGTAATTATAGTCACACAATGGCTCAATTCGTCAAAAACTGATGCCTTTTTTAAACAGTTCCCGTGGCCCTTTCACCACACTTTTCAAAAACCTCTCGACCCATAGCTATAAACCCTTGTGATGATGGACTTTCCCCTCGAAGAAGAGGATACTTTCAGAGCATAAAAAAATATTTTGGAGGCCCCGAATGTCCATTCAGTTTATTGACTTAAAATCACAATATAAAGCTCTTAAAGAAAATATCGATGCTCGTATTCATAAAGTCCTCGATCACGGCGCCTACGTAAATGGCCCTGAGGTTGTTGAACTTGAGCAAGTTCTTGCAAAATATGTGGGCGTTAAACATTGCTTAACGATTGCCAACGGAACAGACGCCTTGTGGGTGCCTTTGATGGCAATGGGCATCGGTCAAGGTGATGAAGTTATCACGACGGCATTTTCTTTCATTGCTACAGCTGAAACAATTGTTCTTGCTGGTGCAAAACCAATTTACGTCGATATCGACCCTAAAACTTTCAACATTGACGTTACTAAAATCGAAGCGGCCATCACCCCGCGCACCAAGGCGATCATGCCCGTATCGCTTTACGGCCAAATGCCTGACATGGATAAAATCAATGCGATTGCAAAGAAACACAACCTGGCTGTCATCGAAGATGCGGCACAAAGCTTCGGCGCAAAAGCCAACGGTCACCGCAGTGGCAGCATGACAACTGCGACAGGTACAAGCTTCTTCCCGGCAAAACCTTTGGGTTGCTATGGGGATGGCGGGGCGATTTTCACTAACGACGACAATCTGGTAAAGATCATCAAAGAAATCCGCGAACACGGATCTGAATCTCGTTACTATCACACGCGTCTTGGCATCAACGGTCGTTTGGACACTATCCAATGCGCTGTCCTTCTTGCCAAAATGGAACGCTACGATTGGGAATTAGAACAACGTCAACGTGTGGCTGATAAATACTCAGACGCCTTCTCTTCAATCAAAGCCGAAGGCTTCTCTACTCCATTCGTGGCTTCTGGATACAACTCAGCTTGGGCGCAATACACTTTGACCGTGAAAGATCGTGCCGGTTTCCAAAAGAAAATGACTGAAGCAGGCGTTCCAACTTCGATCCATTACCCACGTATTATGCCTGATCAACCTTGGTACAAAGAGCACACGGCCGATCCAAAGCAAGATTTGCCAATCGCACGCTGGGCGGCAGAGCACGTCATCAGTTTACCAATGTACCCAGACATGGATAACAGCACTCAAGACAAAATTATCGCAGCAGTCAAAGGGGCTTTCTAATGAACACAGGCTTTGGACCCTTGAAAAAAACGGTCACGCTAAAAACACCTCACGAAACCATCACGTGGGGTGACGGCAAGAATTTCGTTCTTTTCGCGGGCCCCGACATTATCGAAGACGAAGGCATGGTTCTAGAAACCGGCAAAGAAATTCAACGAGTCACCAGAGCCTTGGGCATCCCTTGGATTCTGAAGTGTTCTTTTGACAAAGCTAACAGACAAAGTGCTGCTAGTTTCCGTGGCCCAGGTGCAAATTCCGCCTTGAAGAGCCTAGAGAAAATCAAAGGCGAATTAAACTGCGCCCTGATCACTGACGTACATGAAACTATTCAAGTGAAAGAAACGGCAGAGGTTGCGGACGTCATTCAAATCCCGGCCTTCCTTTCTCGTCAAACCGACCTCATGGTTGAAACTGCAAAAACAGGCAAAGTCATTCACATCAAAAAGGGTCAGTTCTTAGCTCCTTGGGATATGAAGGCCATTGCCCAAAAAGCTGTGAACGCCGGCAATGACAAATTGTTATTGTGCGAGCGCGGAACAACGTTTGGTTACAACCGCCTGATCAATGACATGACGGGCTTGATTGAGATGCGCAACTTAGGCTTTCCTGTGATCATGGATTGCACGCACTCAACACAACTTCCAGGTGCCACAGGCGAAAGCAGCGGCGGGCGTGGTGAGATGGTGTGGCCTTTGGCGCGCGCAGCGATGGCTGTGGGTGTTGATGGCATCTTCCTTGAGACTCACCCCAATCCTGCGGCAGCTCTTTGCGATGGACCAACCTCGTTGCCTTTAAAGAACTTAGAAGCTGTTCTGACCAATCTTAAAAAGATCTGGACGACGCATTTCTAAGTGGTCTTCTGAAGCGATTTCAAGTAAGACTGAGCCATGGTTAAGCAAACTAAAAACTTCCTGGTTCAGTCTTTAAAAATCCTGTTTTCAGCAGGTATTATTTTTTGGCTGATCCAATCTGGAAAGCTTAACTTCAACGCCCTTCAAAACTTACTCAACCCTGGCGCAATATTCATTGGCGTATCCTTGGTATTAACCAATGTGTTCTTTACCAGCGAGCGTTGGCGCACCCTGATTTCTTCGCAAAATTTAAAAGTCTCAACATCATCCACTTTCAAGCTCAGTTTGATTGGCTTATTTTTTAACTTTGCCATGCCTGGCGGAGTCGGCGGCGACGTCATTAAGGCCTATTACTTTACCCGCGAAAACCCAGGGGAAAAAGTCATCGCCGTCACAAGTGTACTCATGGATCGTGTCCTCGGTCTTTTCGCGATGATCTTGCTAGCCCTGGTAGTGATGATCTATGACATTGAACACATTCTAAAAACTCCGACACTTTTGACTTTGATGTGGTTCGTGGCTGGACTTTTTATTTCCTTCGTCATTGCTTTAAGTTTAATCTTCTCTACCCGCCTTTACACTCGCGGGACCTTAAAACAAGTCATTGAGAAAATGCCTTTGACCGACAAATTTTTAAAGCTTTATGAAAGCATGCATCTTTATGGCAAAGATGGAAAAA
>JABWCO010000050.1 GCA_013360185.1 Bdellovibrio sp. | reverse complement strand
CCTACGGAATGCACAATTTTAATAATTATAGAATCAGAGTGAAAGCGTACTGTAGCTAGCAGAATTCTTGTCTGCCCCTACCTTTGGAGAAGAACCAATGGAAAAGTTGGTTACTATGAGCACGGATGGGCGACGAAGAAAAACAGTACGCTGTCGGCAAAAATCCTGCAATGCGATCCGCACAGAATACTTTCTAATAAGTTGGAATCTTTTGTCATTGAAAGAGTAAAGGCTTTGTTGGGGTCTGAAACGGTGGCTCGTGAATTAATTCAGGAAGCGAATTCGGCCTTTGAAAAAGGATCTCCAAAAAAGGAAGTTGAACGCTTGAAGGCATCTATCTATGGATATAATTCGCAATTAGAAGGGCTTGCTGAGCACTTGGGACAACTTCCTAAAGGAGTAAGCCCTAAGCCTCTTTTTACTCAAATGGAAAAAATTGAGGCCTTTAAGCGCGAAGCGGAAGAGAAGATTAGAACGATTGAGGATTCTCATCATGTTTTAGAGCGCCCGGTAGGTCTATCAGACTTTAAGTCTTTTCTAGTAAGCTTACGAGCCATCTTTGAAACCACACAAAGTAATGAGATTAAGTCAGAAATTATCAAACGCGTAATTGCAGAGATTCAAATCGGTCCAAATTTCGTCAGAATCCATTACCTAGTGGGAGAACCTGACCAAATAAGTATTCTTGGTATCAAGGAATCGATGAAGGCGGCATTAGGAGATTACCACGAGGCAGAAATGAAAAAAGGCCATCCTATGGATGACCTTTCGTCTGTCGCACCGTTCGAACGTGGTGGTTCGAATAGCTTGACATATGGTGCCCCGGGCCGGACTTGAACCGGCACGCCCCTGTAAAGGAAGCTCAGGATTTTAAGTCCTGTGCGTCTACCAGTTTCGCCACCGGGGCACGCGAAAAACAAATTGATCATTTCTTAATAAAAAGGTCAATATCTTCACTCACTTCCAGCCGAAACTGCGTCGCGTCGGAAGCGGCAATATGCAATCTTGATTATTTCTTAAGCAACTCATTCCCGCAGCAAGACACTCCCTTGCCTATCCCCCACCCGCCCGCCTAAAATTTGCGATAACTATGGCCAAATATCTCGTTCTAATTCTTCTCTTAATCACAAGCCTCTTTGCACAGGCGGTCCGAACTCCCGAGCCTTGGCCCAAAGACGATGCTATCAAAGCAGGCGACTCAGGCGTTCTAAAAGATAAAAATAAAACGTTTCACTATATAACGGGCTGGTCTTCTTTGGGCGGAGGTCACTATGCCCTCATCATTCGCCTGACCTGGAAAAAGGAAAGTGATCTTGCCTATGACGCCGAACTTTCCGATTTTATCGTCGACTCCACGCTGGGTGAGCTTTCGATGAAAAACAAGGTTCTTAAATACAAGACTGAGTTCCGTGAAGCGCCTACTGAATTAGGCGGCGAACGTAAAATATCAACAATGAGTTACTGTTGGTTGTTCGACGAAAAAGAAGAAACCTTTACTGCGCAAGACACATGTCCAAAATCTCTGAAAAAAAACTCTTCATCGATCTTAAAGAAGTCTAATTAAGCCCTGCACAGCAACCGCTTAGCAAAGAAGGGACTTGCGATCAGAGTTTTACGCTGAACAGCCGTGGGCCCGCAGGTATTGACCACGGCCAAAAACCACGAACGCTCTAAGGGATGAATGACTTTGTCTGCGACCAACATCATGGCTACAATTCGCAAAGACGCAAACATACTCTCCGTCATTAAGTCTCTCTTTAAAGGCAGAAGTCATTTTACGCGTTAACGTGTCTATGGCAAGAATATACCGGGATTTATTTGGAATCAGCCTCAAGCCTGCGGATCGCCTCTGGACTGAGCTTGCGCCAATTCATATCGTCCTCGAAAACATCCTGCGCCCTTTGTTTGAACTCGGGGCTGCAGTTTGCGCAGTACTTAGCTAAATTAAACGCAAAAACTTTTTCAAGGCCGTAAGCTCCATAGGGTGATTTATCATACCCGACCGGCATGCCGTTAGAATCAATAATCACATCGTGATGCCAATGCCCCTTATCCGCCTCCAGGTGGCGAGCCTCATGGAAGAGCACCGACAACCAATAAACTTTGGATTCATCGCCCACTTTTTGATTTACACACGAAGAAATATAAATAACTCCAGGCTTTCCCTTAGAGTCAATTCTTGCCGTATAACTGCAATTGTCTTTGACCATTTCTATGCGACGCACGCGCGAAAACCAGCGACGATATACATCGCCATTCACCGCACCACCAAAGATTTCTTTATGCATCGCTGTGCCGGCATCACCCTGCACACTGTACAGCTCTTGCAACGCTGAGGTCAGATATTCGCGAAAGCCCTGGGGGACGGTCTCTGAAAAAGCCGGAATACCCGACGAGCCTGCCCCAGCGGGAGCGCCCCACAAAGCACACAATGTCAGAATAAAAAGCCCCAGCTGCTTCAAGAAATACTCCTGTCAGAAATTTAGCCACAAACCACAAAAAGGCGCTTTTTCCATAGCGAAAAACAACGTCTTAAAGACTACGGCTGACAGTGTGTTAAAAGCAAGATAGGTGCCATGGCCTTTTCTTTGCTAATAATTACGACATCAAAGAGGTTTGCTTATGAAATTGAAAGTCTTGGCCGTTGTATTGAGTTTGACTGCTACAGGTGTGGCAAAAGCGAATAAATATGATTTAAGCGCTCCGCAACTTCCCGAAAATTGTCAGATTATATCAGCAGATAGACAGGGTGGACCTGGGTTAAGATACGTCGTCTGCCAGGAAAAGTCCGCCGAGGCGAATAAGCCTTTTTTGATTATAAAATCTGAATATCAGGCTCTGCCTGCCGAAATGAAAGAGCTCTTTAAAGATAGACGCGGCAATATCAAAGACTGGGACCAGGTTTTCGTTTCTATTTCCACTGAAAACGACGACCTTGTTTTATTCGGTCTATGCAAGGCTCGCGACACTTCCTGCTCTGACGACGAAGGCTACACTGTGGGTTCAACCATCACTATTGGCGCAACCTATCAGGGACGCTACGACGTACAGCTCAAAGTCGCAAATGCCCTTTACACCAAATCAGACCCTTCAACTTTCCGATACAATGAAACTTTACACGAGCGCTCCTCTGACCAGCATTTTCGCACGGCTTTAATGGTCGAGCTGCTGGTAAACTCAGCTCGCCAAAAGGAGCTTTTCTATTGGTCGTTAGGAACCGGCCTGATCGGCTTGTCTTCAAGCGAAAAATTTGGAATCTTTGATGCTTCTCGCAACCAAGCAACTATACACAATATCTTAAACCGCTTGGGCAAAGACATGGCCGTCAGACACAACAACGTCAATGATGGCCAACCCGACAAATGGGGATTTTATTTGCTTGCGGGTGTCGGAGCACAAAAGTTTATTAACTTTAACAACCCCCGCCTGTCTTCACGCCAATATACGCAAATCACAACCCGTCTTTCAACTTTAGCGAAACACTCTGAGTTGCGTTTAGAAATGGGCGCTGACTTAGGTTACAAAGTGAGCTCAAACGGCAGAGCCTCTGTAGCGGGCGCTGTCGCTAGCACCGCTCATTCTGCGGGAACCTTAAACGAAGCTTCGGTTTTCTTCAAATATGAAAACGGAGAACAATGGGAGGCTTCTTTAGGATTTACTTGTTATAAAGGGAAGCTCGCTAACTATGCGACCTACAATACGCCCAACACAATCACTGGCAAGCCCGAGTGTTTGTATAAAATGGGTATGAAATACTACTTAGATTAAAAATCTAAAGAAGCGGAGACAAAAACTCCGCTTCTTAATTTTCACACTCAGATTTTACTTTTGTCCTTCGATCAAGGCTTTTAGGTTATTAATACCCACCGTGAATTGGTCCGCGACCATTTTTTCACAATCAATAAAGACATTCAAAAGTTTTCCCAAAAAACCACCGTCCCCTGACATCGACCAAGAAAAACGTGTTCCAGCGCCTTCTGGGGCTAACTTATAAATTACGATGTTTTCAGCATGAAAAGGTTTTAGCATCGTTAGTTTTATTTCAACTGATTCGTTTGGCACAATCTTTAGAATTTCTAATTTGCCGGAACCGGCATCCTTATTACCCTCAAACTCCATCACCGAACCCACTTGTGCATCAGGGCCAGAAAATGTTTTCTTCAGGGTCGGATCCACCTGTTCATTATGTTAACAAGTATTTTCATTAAAAAAAATTAGGGCTTATATCCCATATTAGATTCCTGCAGGACCTTTTTATAAACTTCTTCAATCTTCTTGCGCTCTTTGTCGGTTAAACGCAGTCCTGCCGCTTCTGAAATATGCAAGGTCGCAGTTCCGCCCCCAGGCGCGTCTTTAGCCTTAATCATGACCGTCACATTGATCCCCTGCAGACGACGAGCATCAATGCTTCCATCTAATCCTAAATTTCTGCGCAAGCCTTTTTCAAGGTTTTCCCCTTGCTTGACGACAAGATCTTGAACACTGCGATCGGTAAGACCTTTTACTTGTGAAAAGCGCAAACGACCTTGTTCTCCCCCGCTCGCCGTCACCACATCGGCAAATCTTTTAACTTCTTCATCCGACAAGGCACGCGAAGGCAAAAAAGCTTTACAGCCATCACCGGAACAAATAACTTTGGCTGATTTTTCACCGGTGATGTCCTTAAAGACATTTTCAATATATTCTTTGCGCTTAGAAATGTCGTCGGTCAAAAGCTCCTCGTTGGTCCGGGCCTTTTTCAAGAACTCATCAATATTTCTTGCGCTCCCCAAAGACCGCGCTGAGGTTTGTTGAATATGATCCGCACCAAGACCGATCATATCTACGGAAATTCCCCCATGTGGAGCATCTGCTAAAGTCGCAAACTCACGTCCCGTATTGCGCAGTCCCGGCGCCAGCGCATTTGATTTTTCATAATAGTCCTTAAGCACCTTAAAGTTCGTATCTGACATCGTTTCAAGACCAAACTGTCTTTCCAATAAGAGCTTTGCCTCTGCCGGATTATTTTTATTTTTACGCAATATTTCAAAGGCATCGCGATTTAGCTCTACGACGTTGTCGCTAGTTCTGTTTAAGAGCGAAGTCGATTTAAAGTTACGCACAACTTCGTTATGCAGTTTTTGTCCCTCATCAAACTGCTTCTTAGCCCAGTCCTTAAAAGCAGGATCTCTGCCACTTACATAAAAACTATTTTTAGGATTCTCGCGCGCATACTTTGCTGCTAGATTCGCCCAATCATCACTTTCCGCGACCGTGGCTTTAAACCACTCTTGAGGCTTGTCTGAATCACGCACTAGATTATTACGCTTTAAGTATTTGGTATAATCGCCATTGGCTTCTTCTAGGGCTTTTTTAATCTGCCCCTCAATATTGGCGCCAGGAATGTCGTTATAGGCCATTCTCAAACTTTTAAAATCAGAAAAGGCATTTAATTTAAACTCAGGAAACTTCTTTTGAATCTGCTCTTCAACTAGGCGCAACTTCGAAAGCTGCATTTCCAAGGCAACATTAGTTAAAGCCGTAACATACTCTTCATCATCAAAGATCACGTCATTCATTTCTTTGAGCTTGCTGTTTTCAACCGTCATACTGCGTTTGTTCTTACCCGCAGAAGAGACTTCTTTCGCCCACGCTTCATTTTCAGCTTTTGAAGTAATTTTTCTTTGCGCGTAGATTTCAACTAGCTTCTTCTTTGGATTACTAGACTCTGCAATACGCACGAGTTGTCCAGAGGATCGGCGCTCCATTGCCTGGGCCGATTCCGATCCTAATTGCTTGGTCGCCATCCCCATCGATTTCGTTTCCGCTCGACGCGCCAGGGCCGCCGACACACTTCCAGTTTGCATCGCCAGTCCAAAAATCTCGCACTTAAAGCGCAGCTGTTCCGTCGGCGTATAACAAGCCACTTCCTTCACATCCGATGCGACTTTTTGTTTCACCAACTCCCAGATAGCGCCCAAGCTAAACACCAGCGGGGGGACATCACCTAAATCAGGCTTAGCCGGATTACGCCCCAGTTCTTTATAGTAGTCCTCGACTGACATTTGCTTATGAATCATTTTTTGAACGCGGATAGGATCGTATTCAACTTTTTTAGAATACAAAAATGCGGCAGAGAACTTTTGTAAAGCCGCTTCATTTTCTGGACGGGCTAAGTGCGCCATCGTGGGACTGCCCGCGGCAAGCTCGCGCTTACATTCGACCGATTTATTACACTCCCGAATACTTTCTTCTTTGGCCATGATTCGCTCGGTCGCGCCTTGCACCAGAGTAATAGGAAAGCTTAAGACACCCACAATACAGGCCGCCACTTGATCTTTGCCGTCCACAGTATTCTGAGCACAAATTAAGTCATAATCGCACTTCAAAAACTTCCATGACTCTTCGGGCTTTTCTTTTTCGAATTTTTCACATTGGGCAGTGGCTCGAATAATATCACAGGATTCTTTTTTATATTTTAATAAGGCAGGAATCTTAGAACAATTTTTTTTATACTGATCGCAAGCAGATGGGATGAAAGCATCCATAGAATTCGCGTGCGTCGCCATTGCGCTCGCAAAAAAAGAATAGAATAAAAAAACGGCCCAAAATCGACCTCTAAGTACACGAAAACCCACAACTTCTTATCGGGTTTTTCACACAGAATTTGACCGTTTTTTTACATTCTCAATAGGATACCAGACTGATTTTGATAGTCGCGAAGTCTAGAATTGAGACATCGCGCCGACTCGAATAAAAAGCTTAAGTGTTTTTAGTTTTAAGCAACATATCTGGTCTAGGCCTGATCTAACCTTCCCGAAAAAGATGCCGCCACTGTTTAGGGGTGTTTACGGAAATAACTTTCCCCCGAAATGAGTCACGCGCAAGGATGCGCATAAGCTCGGGCCGCATTTGCTTATGCACGCGCCACAGCGTTTTATACAACTTCACTGTGTGCGCCCAACTAGCCTCACGACTTCCAGAAGGGAGCTCTGCGCGCTGTTGCCATAAACTCTTAATTTGTCTTTTGGTGCACCACCAATAATGACGCCACAAAGGAAAATCTATAAACACGATCTTATCGGCCAAGTGAAAACGCTTTTGGATAATATCCAAAGGTCCATATCCGTCGATGATCCAGGTTTGTTGATTTTGAATCTCAGTAAGAAGAGCAATCGATTCTGCAAAGGGACGAATTTTTAAACCCGCCACAAACTGGATAGAATCGACATGTGTCAGAGGTAAATTATGAAGCTGGGCCAAACGCCGGCTTAAGGTCGTCTTGCCTCCCCCAGCATTTCCGATGATGGCTATTTTCTGTGCATCGTTTAATTGCATCGACCACTTTCTGAAAGTCACTTGACGAGAAACAAGAATGCTTAGAGCATACTATTCTAACCGGGGTTATCAAATGGAATTTCGTCGTAAAGACACCAACATTGTAGAGCTTAATTCTTTGAGTGAAAATACGATCATGAACACCTTGGGCATTCGTATTACCAAAGCAGAAGACAATTTGATTGAAGGGGAAATGCCTGTGGACCCAAGAACTCACCAAGTTTTTGGAATTCTGCACGGCGGAGCCTCGGTCGTCCTCGCAGAAACCTTGGGCAGTATCGGGGCACAACTTTATGCACCTGAGGGTTACCAATGCGTTGGCTTAGATATTAACGCCAATCACATTCGTGCTGTAAGAACAGGCAAAGTCCTAGGTAAAGCCGCACCATTGCACGTCGGTCGCACAACCCAAGTGTGGGAGATCAAAATTTATTCCGAAGACGAAAAGTTAGTCTGCATCAGTCGCCTGACGGTGGCTGTGGTACCCAAAAAGTCATAATCCGGGCGCCTCAGATGGCGCCTCGCATCGAAAGAGCCTACAGACTTCAGGTCGCTTTCTTGACTCCCCTATCGTTTCACGATCTAAATACTTAAGTGAATTTTTTTGCGGAGAACCTACAGGTTTTTAAAAAAGTATTCCTTCCTCTGTTCGCTCTGGTTGTTTTATCAAGCAATATAGACCAGTACCTAAACCTTCACATTGAAAATGCCCTCCGTGACCCCATGGGTGCGCAGAGTGAAGTGTATCTTTTCGGTTTCATCTCTCTTATTTTTAGTGTGATCTTTCCGGTCGTGCTCACTTGTATAACGCTCTATGCGCTGAACACTCGCATTGGCTGGACGGCGTCTTTAAGCGATTTTTTGGCGAAACATCTGAACCAAGTTTTTATTGAAACGCTCCGCTCTTGGGGGAAATCTCTGCTCTGGTCTTTGTTGCTGATTCTGCCTGGAGTTTGGAAGTATATTCAGTACAGCCTCGTGCCCTTTGTCGTGACCTCTTCGCAAAAATATGAAGAGGGCCACGAGGACGCTTTAAAAAGATCTGCCCAAATCGTCCGACGTCATTGGGGACAAATACTTTTTGTTTTGATTTTTTTCCATTTAGTATTGCCGCTGCTTTTGACCACTCTTTTTGATGCCTATCGCCTGGTTTGGAAAACACCTGTGCAAAGCCTGACCCTATCAGGTCTGGATACCTATCTATTTATTTTTTCAACTCACTTACTTTTTAATATTTTTAGGAGCGAGGTAAAGAATCATGAATCTCATGTTTAACTGGAAAGACATTAAAAATCGCGGCCGTGGTTTGACCTTTGACGACGTTCTGATGATGCCGGCTCGCTCTGACATTCGCTCTCGTCGCGATCCGCAATTGACTTCAAAATTAACCAAAAACATCTCTCTAGAAACTCCGATCATCAGTGCCAACATGGATACCATCACAGAGTACGACATGGCCTTTGCCATGCACCAAATGGGTGGCATGGGCATCTTACATCGCTTTATCACCACCGAAGAACAGACTGTGCAAGCACGCAAATTAAAAGAAGCGGGAGTAAAAAACGTTTCTGCCAGCGTGGGCGTGGGTGAAGAGTTTAAATCTCGCGCGAAATTATTAATTGATGCCGGCGTGAATATCATCACCATCGACATCGCCCACGGACACTCGATTCAAATGATGGAAACCTTAAAATGGTTAAAAGACCAATATCCAAAAGTCGAAATCATCGCCGGTAACTTAGCAACACCAGACGCGGCTCGCGATTTGATCGAAGCCGGCGCTGATGCGATTAAAGTTGGCATCGGTCCAGGATCCATGTGTACCACTCGTATCATCACCGGGTGTGGTGTGCCGCAATTAACTGCGATCGCACTTAGTGCAGAAATCGCCGACAGCTACGGCGTTCCTGTTATTGCCGACGGCGGTATTCGTACCTCCGGCGACATGGTCAAAGCTTTTGCTGCCGGGGCCAGCACGATCATGCTAGGCAGTATGCTGTCAGGTACGATTGAAACTCCGGGGGAAATCAAAAACGGTAAAAAACAATACCGTGGCATGGCCTCCCGCTCAGCCCAAGACTCCTGGAGAGGGGGCGTACCAGAGGGCATGGCTCCAGAGGGCGAGTCCACGCAAGTCAACGTCAAAGGTCACGTGAAAGACGTGATCCTGGAAGTCACTGGCGGTATCCGTTCAGGCATGAGCTATGTGAATGCAACAACAATTGCCGAAATCCGTGAAAAAGCACTGTTCATCGAGATGTCAGCAAATGGCGTTGCGGAATCCCGTGCGCACGGAGTAAAAGCTTAAGAATGTCTGCATCTGATTCGCGACCCATTGGAGTTTTCGATTCCGGAATTGGGGGCCTTACGGTCCTCAAAGAACTGGCATTGCAGTTTCCTGAAGAAAATTTTCTTTACTTGGGGGACACCGCCCGCCTTCCCTATGGCTCGAAATCTCCGCAAACCATTCGTAAGTACTCAGAGCAAAACATTCAGTTTTTGGAAAAACAAAATGTTAAAGCGATTGTCATCGCCTGCAACACGGCTTCCACTCAGGTCCCCGAGCATGAATTCGCGGGACTGCCGATTTACAATGTGATCGACCCCGGCGCCCAACGCGCCTTGGAACTTTCCGCCGAAAGACGCATCGGTGTGTTAGGAACCCGAGCCACCATCAACAGCCAAGCGTACACCGCAAAAATTAAAGAGTTAGATCCCAAAGCAGAAGTTTTCGATCAGGCCTGCCCATTGTTCGTGCCTTTGGCCGAAGAAGGCTGGGATTCAGATCCAGTGACGAACTTAATCGTCTATCGTTACTTAACACCTCTTTTGCAGAATCACGTCGACACTCTGATACTAGGATGCACACACTACCCCATCTTAAAAAATTCAGTAGCCCGAGTGACCGGTTCATCGATTGAGTTGGTGGATTCAGGGGAAGCCATCGCAAAATGGCTCGACAAAGATTTTAAACAGGGCCGCCTGCACAAAAATACGTCTGGCGAAACCAGACAAATTCAAATATTAACAACGGATCATTCAGCGCACTTTACAGAAGTCGCTCACAGAATTTTGAAACCAGTAAAAGCAGATGGTTTTAAAGTCGTAGACCTCTAGGGCTCACTCCGCAAGCTAAATCCAAAACTGAGCACGGATGACCACTCTTAGCGAAGCCGTCGCAGCAGAACGAAGCCATTCCTCACATCAAATACAAATTTCCAGCGGCAACTCTTGCAAATTATAAACACTCGCCATCGAGTACCCATAGGCACCAGAATCCATAATCGCGATAAAATCATTTTCATGAACTTCAGAGAAAACACCTTCTTTAACAAAGAAGTCCGCAGACTCACAAATAGGCCCAACCACATCACCACGGATTTCACCAGAACGCTTTATCAGCGGCATCACCAAGTGATCAGCCTGATATAAAGAGGGACGAATTAAGTGATTCATCCCCGCATCCACGACGATAAAATTCTTAGCTGAAGTCTTCTTGATGTACTGCACTTGCGTAATCAAAACGCCACAGTGCCCCACCAACCAGCGTCCGGGCTCTGATTGCAATTCACAACCTAAATCGCCTAATATTTCATTAGTGATCTTTGCATAATCACTCAATAAACTTTCTTCCCTCTGAAGATCTAAACGATCATAAAAAATTCCAACACCCCCACCGAAGTCGAAACGTTTTAACGTCGGAAACTGTTTTTGCAGATCCACATAAACTTTTTTAAGAATTCCTAAGGCCTCTTGATAACCCGTGAACTCCATCATCATCGAACCTAAGTGCAAACTCACACCGACAAGTTCGACACTGTCTGAATACTTCTTCAAAGTCGCCGACAGTTCGGGGATTAAGGACAGCTCCATACCGAATTTGTTATCTTTTAATCCAGTCGCGATGTAAGGATGAGTTTTAATATCAATATCAGGATTTAAGCGCAAAGCGACCGCAGCCGTTTTTTTAAGCTCGCGCGCGATGTCGCCAATACGTTGCAATTCTGGAAGACTTTCAACATTGATTTGATAAATACCAAGCTTCAAAGCCTCGCTGATTTCATGACGCGTTTTTCCGACGCCGCTGTACACGATATCGTGCACCGAAAAGCCACTCTCAAGCGCACGTTTGATCTCTCCTAAGGACACAACATCGGCGCCCGCACCCAGTTTTTTTAAGGTCGCAAGGATCTGCACATGGGGGTTGGCTTTAACCGCATAAAAAAGACGAGTCTTCCCCAAAGCCTTGGCCATGGCTTGATATCTTTGACTGACAAAGTCGAGATCATACACATAAATGGGACGCACATAGTTAGCACACAAAGACAGCAAATCTTTTTTTAAGGGCCCCAAACGCAGTTCATTATTGATGTATTCCATGCAGACCTCGTGCTAGCATCATCACCCAAGAGGAATCCTTTGTCATGAAAACTTCTATATTTACTTACACATCAAAAAACCTGCCGGTCCTAGCGTATGAGTTCCTAAACAACGGTCCGGAAGTTTTAATTCTGGGCGGCGTGCACGGCGACGAAGTCGAAGGCGTCATCGCAGCTCAAGAACTTTTAAAGCATTTCATGCAGGCCTTCCCTTACAAACTAAATCTGACACTGGTACCACAGTTCAACCTTGAGGGCGTGATCTTTAAAACTCGCGGCAACGGGAATGGTGTTGATCTGAATCGCAATCTTCCAACAAAAGACTGGTCCCCTGAAGTAAAAACTCCACGTTATCACCCGGGACCGTCAGCCGGCAGTGAAAATGAAAACAAAGGTTTGATGCAATACCTGGAAGCCAAAAAACCTGTGTTCATTTTATCTTTGCACTCTTGGCACCCGGTCTTAAATGTGAACGGCAACTGCCACAATGTCGCCGAAGTTTTGGCCAAGTACACAGGTTACAAAATCGACGACGACATAGGCTATCCAACACCGGGCTGCCTGGGCACATACACAGGCCTTGAAAGAAACTTACCAACGTTGACTTATGAAATCGAACGCGGACTTTCCGCCGAAAAAATTATCGAGATCCACGTACCAGCAATCCTAGAATCTTTAAAAGTTTTAGAATAATAATCCTGTAAGGAGTTTTCCATGCAAAACGAAATCAATCAAATTTACGCCGACATCCTAGGTGGCAAAACGATCGACAAACTAACAACCCAAGAATTGAAGTCGATCTTTGAAATCATCGAGGGCCTTGACGCCGGAAAACTGCGCGTGTGCGAAAAAACTTCTGGAACATGGACGACCCACGAGTGGATCAAAAAAGCGATTCTACTTTACTTCCGCGTCCAAAAAATGGACGTCATGACTGCGGGCGATTTTACATATTACGATAAAATCCCCGTCAAGCAATGGAGCGAAGAAGAAGGCGTTCGCGTTGTACCTCACGCTTTAGCCCGCAAAGGTTGCTTCATCGAAAAGGGTGCAATCTTAATGCCTTCTTATGTGAATATTGGCGCTTACGTTGGATCAGGTACCATGGTCGATACCTGGGCCACAGTCGGCTCTTGCGCACAAATTGGTAAGAACGTGCATCTTTCAGGCGGAGTCGGTATCGGCGGCGTTCTAGAGCCCGTACAAGCAAGCCCTGTGATCGTTGAAGACAATGCCTTCATCGGCAGCCGCTGCATCGTCGTTGAAGGAGCTTTGATCGAAGAAGGCGCTGTTCTTGGTGCAGGTGTTACAATCACAGCCAGCACAAAAATCATCGATGTCACCGGTTCTTCACCAGTTGAATACAAAGGCCGCGTGCCCGCAAACTCTGTCGTTATCCCCGGCACCCAAATGAAAGACTTCCCCTCAGGATCTTACGGTGTCCCTTGCGCTTTAATCATCGGAAAACGCAAACCAAGCACCGACCTAAAAACATCCCTCACAGACGCCCTCCGCGACTTCCAAGTCAGCGTATAGGAACCTGCTTCCTATTGTTCGGAAAAGGTGCACACTAAAAAAGAGGCATTGGAATTCACTCAATGCCTCTCACAAAAATTACAGTCCTACTTTATCCGCAAAGCATCTGACGGCTGCACTTCGGCAGCTGTGCGTGCTGGAATATACGACCCCAACCAAGCAACGATCGCACTGACAACCAAAACACCAAATACCAAGCCAAAATCAACCAGGGCTGGCAAAGACGGATCGTAATAAATTTCTGAAGACACCAATCGCAAAGGATTTGCTTGAATATAAAGACCGATTCCCGTCCCTAAAACAACACCGGTCACGACCCCCACGGAAGCCAAAGAAAAACCCAAAAGTGTAAACGTGCGCACTGTTTGCTTTCCTGAAAAACCAATGGTTCGCAAAATAGCAATGTCGCGGCGTTTTTGTGAAAGTAAAAGAGCCAGCACCGTTAAAATGGAACTTGCCGCAATGATCCCCGCCAAGGCCAAGAACGTTCCGATAGTTAACTTTTCAAGCTTCAGCGCATACAACAAGGCCGAGTTGCGATCCATCCACGTTTCAACAACCACATCTGAAAAATTAGATAGATCCTTTTTTACAACTTCGGCATCTTGGTCAGGACCAAGCCATGCCTCGATCCCTAACTTCCGCACACCTTCGTTAGCAAGAGCATTCAAAGTCAGTTCTCGTTGATAGAAAACATACTGTGCATCTACATCCGCAAGGCTTGTTGTCACAATACGCTTAACTTTCACACGCTCAAATTTTGGAGTTTCCCCTGGAGGCAATAGCAAGCCCGCAGGCGAAACGATGGTCACATAATCACCCTCAAACACCCCGAGTGATTGGGCCAAATCAACACCCATCATGATTTCGCCCACACCAGGTATATCTTGGGGATCTAAAAAATAAGTGGGCGTGTCTTTCTCTGAAAGTGGTGCGTTCATTTTCTGAAGCTGCTCGGTAAAATGCTCAAGACTTTCTTTATTCACCCCTCGCGCAATACCACCACGAAATTGACCATCCTGACTTCGCAGAATCACATCCTGCGTTTCATACACATAGACTTTGCTTTCAGGATTTTCGCGCAAACGTTGAAAGACCGGATGCGCTTCTAATGCCAATGATGATGTAATACCCATTGCTTGCACATATAAATGCGGTTCTAAACCTAAGATGCGCCTTTTGATGGCGGCATTCATGCCATTCATCACAAATAACACGACCAAGAAAGCCGTCACACTGATCGAAATACCAATTAACGAAAGCCAAGAAATTCGGCGAATCAGGGAGCCCGCGCGGGGCGAGAAAATAAAATGACGAAAGAGGTGACCCACCAACATTCCAACATCATAGTTTTTCTAAGGACGGATTCAAGCCTTTTCCTAGAAAGGCTTGAATCCAAGAGTGGATTTTAAGGCTCTTGAGCCGGCATGCGCTCAGCCGACTCCTCTTCGCGAACTTCCTTCACACTGCTTCGCATAAAAAAGCTTTTTTGCATAGCCTTAAGAACGACAACAGTTTCATTTAAAGCTTGTACTAAACGAACACTAGCCCCTGGCAACTCAGGCTCCACAGCCTTTACCGCAGGCCCCAAGGCTTTCGTGACCGTCGCCAAATTAGATGTCATCACAGCCAGGTCTTTTGCCAATTGTGGATTTTCTTGGTTCAACTCTGGTAATATCTTATTGATCTCTCGTGTGGTCACTGCCAGGTTACCCACCAGCTTTTGCACGCCATCATCATGGGTCGCTTGCTTTGAAAGCTTAATCACTTCCACCGACATCGTATTTAAGTTGCGCATCAACGGATCCAAGCGATCAATGACACGGACTAAGCTTTCCGCACGGCTTTTATCTGCGAAGGCGTCCATCACAACTTGCGCGCTTTCAAGAATCCCCCCAAGTTTCCCCAGGTAAGTATTCATATTTTTTCCGCTGACCAAAGACATTAAATCCATGCTTTCCACTGAGGCGATATGTCCTTGCACCGGTACTTCTTCGAAACGCTCATTGCCCACTGACAAATCTAAAACCCGCTCACCGATAATAAACGGACGAATCAGTTGAATATTGCTATCTGTGCGCACGCGATTTTGAAATTTACCCATGACATGAAAGTTCACTCGAATACGATTGTTCGCTTCAAGCTCCACAGAATCCACGGCTCCCGCGCGCAGACCCGACATCTGAACAATCGTCCCCTGATGTACGCCGTCAGCACTTTCAAAAGTTGTGGTGTACTGAACCTTAGGCTCAAACCAACCTTGTTTGATTGCAGCACTTAAGGCGGTTAATACAACGCCCAAAATTGCTAGCAACAGAAAAAGTCCTGCGACTCTTTCAAATTTATTGAACTTAATTTTTGTCATAAATGAACGACTCTCTTTTCGGGATCCACAGCCTGATAATAAAGCTGCCCCTCATCCAGATGAATTATTTGATACGCAAAAAGGCTCATAAACTTTTCGTCATAAGAACTAATGAATACATGCTTAAAGAAACCTTCTTTACGCAAGCGATGAACGTGATCCACAAATAAATAGACGCTGTCTTGTCCAAGACCAACGCTGGGATCATCAAGAAGCAAAACTTGGGGACGCATTACCAAAGCACGCATCAAGCACGTCAATTTGCGCACTCGTCCTGGGACATGGGCAGGACGTTCATGAGCGAATTTTTCTACGCCAAATTCTTTAAACAAAGACTCCACTCGTTCCTTGGCTTCTTCCGGAGACAAAATCTTGTGATACAGCAAAGGCAACATCAAATTATCAAAAAGCGTTCGATTGTTAATCAAACCACCATAATCAAATGAGTAACCAATTTGTAAGCGATACGGAAGAAATTCTTCAAAGGACATATCGACAACATTTTCACCATTGACCAAAAATTTACCTGACTGTGGGATCTGCAAGCCGGCAAGGATCTGTAGAAGTGAACTTTTCCCAGCACCCTCTTCAGCTTTGACCCAAAGTATCTCATTCATAGGAAAATCAAATTCTACATTCTGAACAATCGGCTCTTGCCCTTCGTGGGTGAAGGACACGCCTTCAAACTTAAGACTTTCGATTTTCATTAGACCACCCCTATGCTGCGAAGCTGATTTAGATAAAATAAAGCTGAAACCATTAAATTAAAAATAACTACGAAGATAATGCTGTTCACAACAGCCTGAGTTGTCACTTGCGGCACCTCATGGGGGCTGCGCTTGACCGAAAGACCTTGATAGCAAGAAACAACGAATATAATCATTCCACTAAAGCCATTCTTTAGAAGAAAAATCAAAACGTCTTCTTTTGCAAATGCCCGCATTAAAGAGTCCGTGTAAAAGGCAATCGACATATCTTGCACAAAACGGGTGATTAAAAATCCACCGATCAAAGCGATAAAGTTAAAATAAAACGCCAACGCTAAAACACTGATAATGCCACCTAAGATGCGCGGAAAAACTATAAAGCTCATAGGGTTGATCCCCATGCTTTCTAACGCCTCGATTTCACGATTGGCGCGCATATTTCCAAGTTCCGAAGCTACGGCCGTGCCCGAACGAGCGATCACCACTAGCGCCACAAGCAAGGGACCAGCTTCACGGAGCACCATCACGATCAAAAAGTTCCCGATCATCTGGGTACCACCCAAAAGAGTTAAGTTCGACAATGATTGCAAAATCATCACCGCCCCGACCCCCAAAGCCAGAACTGAAATTAGCGGCAACGCCTGAAAACCTGTGAAATAGATTTGCGCTGAAATGACTCCGACAATTTGCCGGAAGCCCTGGGCTTTATCTAAAATAGTGGCCCGCAAAGAAAGATAGACCATCAAGAGAACACGTAATGTGTACTCTAAATTCTTCGTAACAAATCTCCCTAAAGAGTCGATTTGTGACAGTAAAGACGCCATGCGGATCCCTCGTTTTCTTAAGGGACTTATCGGTTTTATTGATTAAAATAGGATCAGATTAAGGTCCTGTTTTAGTACGCCCACAGCGAGTAAAACAGCGACTTTAATGATTCAAAATAGACTTCCCAGACTGAAGCCTCGGAGCGACCACCAATGATCGCATGTTTTTTTATATAAATATTTTCCGGAAATGTAGCACGAAAAGTTTGATAAGAACGGTACATATGCAGACGCGAAGTCACCAACAAAATATCTCGGCACTTCAGCGCCTCAACAATCGGCAAACTCTGTTGAGCATTACCATAAGTTGTTTCTGAACGGCGATCCAAGACCACGTCATTTTCAGAGAGGTTCCCATAAAAAGACCATACCGGCATAATTTCACGCAGACGCGCGTTTGAATAGACGCCTGAGATCACTAATTTTTTGATCCCTTGATTTGCTAAAAGATCAAATCCTTCCCGCACTCGCCCCGCACCGCCAGTCAAAACCACGGCACAGTCAGCAGAAGCTGTCTTTTGCCAAGACAGCAAGGTCTCCCCTTGTACGCGCTGGTATTCGTCATAAAAACGATAGATCAGGACTCCGCCAAGTATTAGCAGAGCCCAAAACGATCGGGAGCGCAGCATCGACTTAGCGATGCGCAATGACTTCGATCTCCACGTTCACGCCCTTAGGCAAGCCTGCAACGGCTACGGTCGAACGTGCCGGAGGAGCTTCTTTAAATGATTTCGCATAGACTTCATTCACCGTCGCAAAATCACTCATGTTCGTGATGAAGATAGTTGTCTTAATGATATTGCCAAAATTCATGTTCGACGCCGACAAAACAGCTTCGATATTCTTCATAACCATTTCAGTTTGTGTTTTAATATCGCCCGTAAAAACTTCATTGGTTTTGGGATCAATAGAAATTTGTCCCGAGCAAAATAAAAAATCACCCATTTGTACAGCTTGGGAATAAGGGCCTACCGCCTTGGGAGCATTGTCTGTGTGAATCACTTTTTTCATTATCAAAATCCTTTATTAAATTAGAAGTAAAAAATCATACCGGCATTGAAGGGACCATCGGCTACAGTTCTAAAACGCACATTATCAGCAGAGATAATCCCCACCCCACCCTCAAAGGTGAACGCTAAAGAATCTAAACCAGGCAGAAAAAACTCTGCCCCAAAAAGCGCATTCAACTCAAAACCAGATTCTTTTTTTCCTGCAGTTTCAAAATTGACTAAACCCGCAGTTCCACCCATATAAAAATTCATATTATCTTCTTTGAAAACAATACGACGAACCCCGGCATTAAATGAAAACTTGGAATAGTCTTTTTGTGTGTCGATCCCCAATCCACCCGTAAGAGAAATCATCGGACTTGTGTGATACACTGCTGCCAGTTGTGGCAGATCCATCGTCGTGTGTTTTTTTACACCGATCCCTAAGCGATTCTCTAACTCTTTTGTTTCGCCTGTTGTAGCAAATGCACAAACACATAACGACAACACCAATGCCAGTCTTTTAAGCATTTAAACTCCCTTTATTCCTGCAGTTTATATTTCTGCTTTTAATGCGGCCTAGGAGTGTTCTAACTCGTGCAATTCCGCATTTGCTGCAATTCATAACCCTGTTATTAAAAGCAAATCCCCTGATGGGGGCAAAGGATTTTACACCTTACAAGAGGTGTCATAAGCGATAAGATCAGATCAATGCATCAGCAATGTTGGCCAAGAAGGTCGCACTAAATTCTTTAGGCTGGGCATTTTCGGCCTCCCACACTTTTTCTTTCATAAAGCGGAAACCCACCCCGGTATTTTTCATAGTGGTATTCACACCTTGATCAATCTTTTCTGCAAAGCGAATGATCTGCGCCTCGACAGGTAATTTCTCTGAAGGCACCTGATTGGGAAAGCCTTTTTGATCTGCACGCTCATGGGTACATATCAAGACCTCTTTTACCTCTTCACTTAATGGCAAATTTTTAAGTAAACAGCGGTTCAAAGACAGCAAGGGATGTTTTTGGAAATCGGGAATTTTCTCAGTCTCTGCTTTGTCATCGGCAAACAAAAAACGTGCCGTCGTAGCTTCTTCTAAATCATAGATCCCCGTGTCCGCCAAAAGCCCCGCCATTAACACTGTCAGGGGATTCCCCTGAGCACTCTTCACTGATATTAAAGTCCCGTAGACCGCAATCCACGGAGCTCGCCAAAAAAGTTCAAAATCTCCTGCATGAGCCTCGCGAAAAACATCCCAAAGATTGTTATCCGTTTTTAGAATTTCAACAAGCTCCGTGCCGACTTTTTGCAAGTTGGAATAAAACTGATTGGCCTGAAATGCCGAAGTGGATTTAAAATCAAACAGCAGACTTTCATTCAAGCATAAAGAATAATAATAAATCGCTAAGAACAGCGCCCGTGCACGTTTCTTTAGCCCCACGCCGGACGTATCAAAGTATGTACGGATATAATCTAAGTACTTTTCCGCATCCTTCAGTTGAACATACAGCCCTTCCGTTTTTGTCAGACGTGCAAACCTTTCATCCGACAAAATCGTATTGCTGTGTACAACTGCCAAATAACGCTGATTCAAGCTTAAACGCACAAACGCCGGGAACAGCATTTTGGTCATGGAAAACAAATCATTCGGCGGCACTTCCACATACTGTGCTCGGCAGCGATACATGCACAGATATTCGAACTTCAAAGTCGAAAAAAATTCCGTTTGCGACAGCGGCGTCACCCGCGGATTTTGGCTCCCCTCAAGATTGTCCCGAGAAAAGGAAGAGCTCATCAACGTAACAACACGCCCGCGCGGAAAAAGTCGCAGGACACGATCACCTCGGTCGGTGAATGGAACCAACTCTTCATCCGCATTTTGCGATATCAAAATCAATTGCGCCTTCATCAAATCCGGCGGCAACTGATCCGGCACTTGCGCATAGGGCAGGTGTCGAAAAGTTAGGTAATGTTTTGAAATAACGTCCTTAGCTCGATTCAAAACATCTTCCGCTTCAGTTAAAAGCAGAAGTTCTAGTTTCAGTCTAAAAATAGTCTTGTTCTTGCTGTCCGTCATAGATGTCATTAAAGCTTAATGTACTCCTCTTATCCCTGCCAACAAAACTTTTCCAGGTTGACATTTTCTAAGTCAGATCGAATTCTTGGTGTACAAGCCTTAGAAAGGATCTTTATGAAAATCGTTTCTCCCTTCTTTTTAACACTCCTTTTGTCTGTAACCTCTTCAGCAGCCCTTTTAACCACCGAAGGAACAGCTGAAAAAGTTGAAAAAGCCTCTGTTTTCCCATCAGCGAGCGCCACTATTGACGGGGCCGCAACAAAAATGACATCCATCGGCACTGGGTTGCGCCAGAAGAAATTGGTTTTTGTTTCTTTCAAAGTTTATGTTGCGCAACTTTTTGTTTCAAATCCGGAGTCTTTTAAGAAAAATGAAGCAGAAGCCTTAGGGTCTTTAAAAGATCAAAAAGCAGTCGCAATTCAGTTACACTTCTTGCGCGGCGTGGATGGTCCTGACGTACAGAAGTCTTTTGTCCAGTCTTTAGAGAAAAACAAAGTCGACACGAAAAGCGAACCTATCAAACAGTTCTTGGACGCGGTTAACAAAGGTGGGAAAGCTGTCGACGGTAAGACACTTACAATCTTAGGCGTAAAACTTAAAGATGAATCTGAAGTTATTTACTACGAAAATTCAAATGGAGAAGTTTCCGAAATCAAAGGCGCTGCCGGTCTTATCAGCGGTATTTTCTCTATTTGGTTAGGGACTCCGGTCGACGACGAGGTCGCGACACTTAAAAAATCACTTTTGAAATAACTCAAAACTCCGCGCGGTGTCCGCCTCGGATAATGACACCGCCCAGGAAATCAGTTTTTGTCATTCAAAAGAAACAACCTATTTTATTTCCCATTGCCTCTGTCATCGCAGATTATATCAAATGATGGAGGCACCCATGAGAATATTCCTTTTTGCAGCATCCTTACGCAAAGATTCCTATAATAAAAAACTCATCCGTATAGCTGCTGACATCGTTAAAAAAATGGGGACGCATCGTGTTGATTTATGTGAATTCAACGAATTTCTGCTGCCTCTTTACGATGGAGACCTTGAATTGCAACAAGGTATTCCCGATGCCGCCAATAAGTTAGGTGAAAAAATCAAAGAGGCCGACGCCGTCATTATCTCTAGTCCCGAATACAATGGTAGCATTCCCGGAACTTTAAAGAATGCTCTCGATTGGATCTCAAGAATTAAACCCGTCCCTCTGGCAAAAAAACAAGTTTTCCTAATCGGAGCCTCACCAGGGAAACTCGGTGCCGTCCGCGGCAACCTCCATACACGCGTCCCTTTTCATATTTTAGGCTCCCATGTTTTTCCAGATTATTTCGGAGTGGCTTTGGCCGACGAAGCCTTCGATGCGAAAGGAAACTTCAAAGATTCCAGGCAGCGCGATAGTTTAAAAAAGCTGCTCGAAAGTTTTATTTTCTATGCGGGACGAAAAGAAACCCCTTTTGATCGTCTTGATGAGTTTATCGACGAACAAAAGGGGAAAAATCCTTCACCATAAGATTAGTTACAACAAGAGATTAGCCTGATTTCCGTGGCAAAATCTTTGCTGTAGCGGATGAAGTGTCCTCTTTAATAACTGACTTTGTTTCTTCAACCTTTGCTACTTGCTCTTCTACTGGGTTCTGCTCTGTAATATTCAACATCACCACCCCAATAATAATTAAGCTCGTCGCAAAGACTTTTTGAAAATGCAGTGGCTCATTGAACAACATCAAGCCCGCAAGAGCCATGACGGCCGTTCCAATGCCCGCCCAGATAGCATAAACCATGCTAATAGGGAGAGACTTCAGAGCCACGGAGAGTGCTACAAAGCAGATTCCATGACATACCAATGTAAGTATAATTGGAATCACCTTTGTAAAACCCTCTGAGTATTTCATTGTAATCGTACCCAGTACCTCGAATATGATTGCTGCTGCCAAATATGCGTATGCCATAAGACACCCTGTCGCATCTCGACC
>JABWCO010000001.1 GCA_013360185.1 Bdellovibrio sp. | reverse complement strand
CGGACCTATTCCTCAAGGTTTTGGCATTAAGGCGTCCTTGCAGGTGGTTTTACGCGGAATGGATAAAGCGGCGGCTTTAAGCCTGGTGGAAAAGGCTCACCAAGTGTGCCCTTATTCAAATGCGACACGTGGGAACATTGAGGTCACTTTGGATGTGGTGACCGCGTAACAAAAAAAGAGGGACCTCTTTTGCCGAGCAAAAAAAGGTCCCTCGATAATGACACACTTTATTTTCTGGAGAAAAGAGGCTGGTAAATGCCTTTGTAAGCCGATGCCGCAATTAAATGCAATACGATCATCAAAATCGGCATCACCACGTTTTCAAGACCTGGAGTCATAAACGCGTGGAAAAGGAAAATCTGGATTGTGATTGGCGCCAGAATAACCAATGCCAAGGGGCTCCACATACCTGAAAGCAACAAAGCACCGCAGATCACTTCTGTCCCCTTAAGAACCGGGAAGAAATAAGGGGCTGCCATCATACCGCCCATAAACGCCATTGCACCTTCTGGCATAGTTGGCGGAACTGGAATGAAGTTTAAAAAGCCATTCAAACCGAAAACGAAAAAAATTAGACCTAGAAGTAAGCGCGCAACAAACGGAATTTTACTTTTCATTGGTGATCTCCTTACCCTTAATCTTGCACATAACATTTTTCAGCTGGCAAATCATTTCGTTTTCATTTGCGCATTCTGCGCAAGACAGAACGCCGTCTAGCCATAACGCAAAACTTCTTTTTGAAACGTTAAGAAGCTTTGATTTGATAAATAAAGTATTTTAAGCAAAATAGGCGAATGCGAAACACATCAAAACTCCTTATTTCATTTTTCCTTATCACCCCCCTTTTCGCTTCTGCCGCGACTTTGCAGCAAGCTTACCAATCCGCTTTACAGAAAAATGAAACAGTCGGCATTGCTAAAGAACAGGTTAAACAGTTCAGCGAACGCGTTTCTCAGGTCAAGGGCGGTATTTACCCCCAATTGGCGCTAAATGCGACGCACTTGGTGCAACCTCAGCCGACAGATCCTTTGGCGCGGGACTTTTTTCCGGAAAAACAAACCACAATCAACTTGGCGGCATCCCAAGCATTGTTCCGTGGCTTGCGTGAATTTGCAGGTCTTCGTCAACAAAAAGACTTGTTGGCTTCGCAGGAGGAAATTCACAGAATGACTCTTGTGCAAATTTACGCCGATGTGGCGACGGCGTACTTGAATGTCTTAAGCTTAGAAAAAGATATCAAGAATCTTGAGGTGCAAACGAAGATCTATTCCGAACGTGTCGGCGAATTAGGAGCCCGTGCACGTCGGGGTGAATCGAATTCTAACGAAGTTCTTACGGCTCAATCGACGGAAGCGGTTTTAAAAGCGGACTTAGAGTTAGCACGGGGACAACTGCGTACAGCGCGGGAAACATTTGCTTTTTTAACCGGGATGTCGCCGCAAGAAACCTTGCAAGACCCTGACTTGACAGGCAGTGCGAAAATGGATCCTTTGGCTACATACCTAAAGCAGATCGATAATCGTTATGATATCAAGGCCGCACAAAAGCAACTCGAAGCTATGGACGAAGAAGTTTCTATCGCTAAAGGCGCGCATATGCCCTCCCTTGATTTAAAAGGAAACTATTATTTCAAACGTCCCGAAGGTTTCACCGAAGATCTTAAATGGGACGTTCAGTTGGTTTTCTCAATGCCATTGTTTGAAGGGGGCACGACCCAAAGCAAAGTGCGTGAAGCCGCTTCAAAGCGGATCGAAGCGGATTTAAATGTGAGTCGCCTGCGCCGCCTGGCTTCGCAAGAAATATCTTCTTATTATGAAACTTTGCAAACACGTAAAAGACAAATCGAGGCTTTGCAAAATGCCGCGACTTTGTCTGAAAGAAATTACCAACTTATGCAACGAGATTACCGCCGCGGACTTTCACGCAATATCGACGTGCAACAATCACTGACAGATTTCCGTATTGCTTCACGCGCATTAGATCAAGCGCGCTTTGCTGTGCAAATGGATCTTATCAAATTACAAATTGCCTCGGCGCAGATTTTAGCTCCGACAGCGAAGGAAGAATAGAATGACTTTATCCGATTTATCCATCCGTAGACCTGTATTTGCCTGGATGTTGATGTTTGGTCTGATCGTTTTTGGTGCAATCAGCTTTATGCGCATGGGCGTGAGTGAGCTTCCGGACGTGGACTTCCCGGTGATCGCAATTTCGGTGCGTTACGAAGGGGCCGCGCCCGAAGTTATGGAAGCCGACGTGATTGATCCGATCGAAGACGCTTTGATCAGCATCCAAGGTGTAAAGAACATCACCTCAACAGCACGTAACAGTACTTCGGATATCACGGTTGAGTTCGATCTTGAACGCAACATCGACGTGGCCTTCCAAGACGTACAAGCAAAAATTTCCCAGATTCAAGATGCTTTACCAAAAGCCATGAATCCGCCGACGGTGATGAAAATCAACCCCGAGGATTTCCCGATCATGTGGCTGTCTTTCTCAAGCTCGACGATGTCGCTTGAAGAAATGATGATCTATGTAAAAGACAACATCCGCGATCGCATGACTACGGTCCCTGGGGTCGGCAATTTGTGGATGCCCGGATACCTTTCACCCAACATGCGCGTGTGGGTTCGCAATAAAGACTTAAATAGCTACGCCTTGAGCGTGTCTGACGTGGTTAATACTTTGCGCACAGAACACGGTGAACCACCCGCAGGTCGCGCCGAGTTTAATAAAACCGAGTACAGCTTGCGCACCCTGGGCGAAGCAAAAAAAGCAGAGCAGTTCAGTCAAATCCTTGTGAACACACGCGGGGGTGGACCGAATTACAACCCGATCCCCTTAGGCAAGGTCGCCGATTTTAAAGAAGGCCTTGTTGACGTGGTCCAATTTGCAAGAGCGAACGGCAAAGCGGCCGTCGGATTGGGTGTCGTTAAGCAGCGCGGTTCCAATGCCGTATCAGTGGCGCATGCAGTTAAACAACGGGTTGCAGAAATTCAAAAGACTTTACCTGAAGGTACGCAGATCGTTGTAAACTTCGACGGCACCAAGTTCGTTGAGGAATCCGTCCATGAGTTGGTTCTGACTCTTTCTTTAGCCGCCTTATTGACCTCTTTGGTTTGTTGGTTGTTCTTAGGTTCGTGGTCATCGACATTTAACGTTTTGCTCGCGATTCCGACTTCTGTTTTGGGAAGCTTTATCGTGCTTTACTTTGCGGGCTTTACTTTGAATATCTTTACGTTGATGGGTTTAAGTCTGGCCATTGGTATCGTCGTTGATGACGCCATCATGGTTCTTGAAAATATCATCCGTCACTTAGAGATGGGCAAAAGCAAGCGTGAAGCAGCCCTGGTCGGAGCCCGCGAAATTACCTTCGCCGCGATGGCCGCCTCCGTTTCACTCGTCGCGATTTTCTTACCGATTGCTTTCATGGAAGGGATCATTGGTCGCTTCTTGTTCCAATTCGGCGTAACGATGAGTGCCGCGGTGATGATTTCATTGCTGGAGGCTTTAACGCTGACTCCGATGCGTGCTTCGCAATTCGTGGATACCGGCGAGCGCACGACTCGTTTGGGCCGTGCTTTTGAAGCTGGCTTTGAAAGTTTGAAAGACATTTACACACGCACACTCGAAATTTCTTTGCGTCACCGCTGGAAAGTGATTGGTGCGTCTTTAGTGTTCTTTGCGTTGAGTTTTTCATCCGTGGCTTTCTTAAAAGGCGAATTCCAACCTCCGCAAGACCAAGGCTCGTTGATGATTCAAATCAGCAATCCGCCGAAGTCTGCGATTACCTTTACGGACGCCAAGGTAAAACAGATCGAGGAGTTCCTGCACTCACGCTCTGAAGTCGCTTCATCGTTCGTCGCAGCTGGTGGTTTCACCGGGGGTGAGTCGAACAATGCGATGTTGTTCGTGGACTTGAAACCGAAAAAAGAGCGCGGCAAAGATGCCGCAAAAGGTAAAGAGTTAAGCCAACAAGAATTCATCGAAGTTGTGCGTGAGTTCTTAAATAAAACAATGCCCGAAGCAAAACCTCAGGTGCAAGATCCATCGACCCAAGGTTTCGGCGGTGGCGGCGGTAAAGGCTTCCCGGTCGAATTCAGCATCCAAGGCCCAGACTGGAATCAGCTAGGTGCCTATTCTGAACAAATCGTGGAAGAATTAAAAAAACAAAAAGTAATGGCTGACGTAAGTTCCGATTACCAAGGCGGTGCGCCGGAAGTACAAATCATTCCGAACCGTCAAAAAGCAATGAACCGTGGTGTCAGTGTCATGGCCATCGGCGAAGTGGTCAACGCGATGATGGGCAGCGTGGTCGTTGGCACCTATGAAAAGGGCGGTCACCGTTACGATATCCGCGTGAAAATGACCGAAGACGGTCGCTCGCCATTAGAACGCGTGCGTGAATTGAAAGTGCGCAACAACCGTGGCGAGCTTGTGTCGATTGCTGACGTTGTCGACATCAAAGAGTCTGCGGTGGCTTCAAGTATTTCACGTAAAAACCGTCAACGTTCGATTGTTATTTTTGGTAACATCGGCGAAGGCTTAAGTCAGCAACAGTCCGTCGACAAAGCGCAAGAGGTCGCAAAGAAAATTCTGCCCGGCGAATACAAAGTTTTACTAAGCGGTTCGGCGGAAGACTTTCAAAAAAGTTTCTTAAGCTTGATTTTTGCTTTAGTAATGGGTTTCGTTGTGGCCTATATGATTTTGGCGTCGCAGTTCAATAGTTTTATCGATCCGATTACGGTCTTTGTGGCATTGCCATTTAGCTTTTCAGGAGCGTTCTTGGCTTTGTTAATCGGCGGTCAGTCATTAAATATCTTCAGTATGATCGGCCTGATCTTATTGATGGGTATCGTGAAAAAGAACTCGATCTTGCTAGTGGACTTTACCAATCAACGTCGCGATGAAGAACACCTTCACGTCGATAAAGCTTTGCTTGAAGCCTGCCCGACTCGCCTTCGTCCGATCCTAATGACCTCATTTGCAACGATTGCAGGGGCTTTGCCGGCTGCTTTAAGCTTCGGTCCGGGGGCGGAAGCTCGTCAGCCAATGGCGCTGGCAGTAATCGGTGGGGTTTTGGTTTCTACGCTGTTAACTTTGTATGTGGTACCTAGCGTGTACAGTTTGTTTGCCCGCTTTGATAAACGGGAAAGAGATTTAGACAAACCTAATGCTACAAAAACTGCGCACTAGATTTTAGAAAATCGATTCTCTTTCAAAAAGGGTTGCCTCATCGGCAGCCCCTTTTTTGTCATCTGGGGGTAGAAACCAGCACTTTTCAATAGCCAAACCCCGGGGCCATGTGATTCAACTAAGACCATGCAAACACCTACTCATTGTCCCAAATGTCAGTCTGAAAATATTTACGAAGATGGAAACTTGTGGGTCTGCCCCGAGTGCTCACACGAATGGAATGCACAAGATGCGGCCCCTGCCGAAACAGAAGACGCCCCTGGCGTTCAAGTGATCAAGGATGCAAACGGCAACGTCTTGCAAGATGGTGACACCGTAACGGTCATTAAAGACTTAAAAATCAAAGGTTCTTCGTCGGTCGTGAAAGTGGGAACTAAAGTTAAAAACATCCGCCTGACCGACGCTGGAGATGGACACGACATCTCATGCAAAATTGATGGTTTTGGGGCGATGAACTTGAAATCTGAGTATGTAAAAAAAGTTTAGCTTATTTGCCGCTAAACTTTTTGAAGTTCGTTTGATTTTCAAAATAAATCACCGATCCATCGGCACGGGCTGCGATCACTGCGGCAGCCTTATCCACCGATTTTTTTGAAACCGGATCTATCGCTTTGCGCGCACTAGCGTCCTCTGCCAGGGTCTTTTTGCATCCTTCACAACAGCCATAATATGTTTTACCTGAATGCTTCACCGGAATCTGGTCATTAGGAAAAACCATGTTCGTCACCATGCAAACCTTTTGATTAGGTACGACCTGCAGACCCGCCAGCAGTTGTGCAGACGCGTTTTCCGTCCAACCTAAAAAGATCACCATCATCGAAACTGCAGCGATCGCCAAAGCTGTTTTAATTTGTCCCATATTTTTCCTCACTTCTCTGCTGGCTCTAGGAGCCAGCTCAGGGCTTTGTGACAGCTCCGCTTAGAAATCATTGGAATAGTCTCGACTTAGGACATAATTCCCAAATAGTGATCCGGATCATGTCGCAATAGCGAACTTCAGAGGCATAATAAAGGAGTATGATTACAGATACACTTCGCCAACAACATAAAGAAATTCTTGATATGCTAGATCGCCCCGAGATGGCCGCAGAGCTTATTCACTTCGTAGAAAGTGTTCATCACCCTCTCGAAGAGCAAGAATTATTTCCTTTTTTGGACAAGCAAAAATGTTTGGCTGCCGGGGGACCAAAATGTTCATTCTTTATGGGTATCCGTCTCGAGCTAGATCCCCTTGGCGGCATGAAGAAAAGCTTACAGAATTTTTTTGCGAAAACTTCATTTCGGCCCGAGCCCTATCCCACCTTGCCATGGTTAACGCCACAAAGCCCATTAAGCCTGCCCTTTGAGGAACACGCCGTTGGCGCGGATCTAGCGCAGTCCCTTTTGTTTTTACTAAAGCCTGAAAACAAAGAGCTGCACACACAGTTTTTCGCGGGCATTTACAAAGACTATTGTCGACTGCTAAAAATGCACGTCGACAAAGAAGACAACTGTCTTTTTATTATTTATGAACAAGCGATGCGAACCACTCGCTAAGCTTCAGGTGGTTCGTTTTTTATTTCGCGATACCATGGTGGAGTAAATAGCCTGCCCAATTGTCACCGAAATGTTTAGCCGCCTCGGCCTCAGCCTCTTTTGAAATTAAGTCGACAATAATCAGACCGTCGACAGTGTTAAACGATTTGTCGCGATCAAATGCCAAGTACTTGGCACCCAGCTTTCCGTAACTAATCAACAAAGGCGGAATGGACTGCCCATCGAGCTCGTTGACGATGCGGTTTAAGTCCTTAAGATCTGTCGTCTTAGAAGCTACCAAATTGATTTCCGCCTGGAACTGACTTTGGAACTCGATCGGAGTTTTACCACTAATAACTTGCGCCATTTCTTTATCCATCGACTTTTCAAGGTATTTTAACATCAACAATTTACTTGTGGTTGAATACGCATTTGAAATCGACACCGGCCCAATCAGATAACGATAGTGCGGATTCATCGCGATGTAAGATGTAACACCCTTCCATAAACGATCTAAAGCCACAATTGCCTTTGAGCCCGCTTCAAAATCAACGAAACTGCGACCTAACTCTAACATTTGTGCGCCTTTTTGATCTAATAAAGCTTTGTGATTAAAAAACTGTCCTGAATAAACGCCTTCGGCTCCGACATCTTTCAAAATCTGATCGACTCGGCCTGCGCGGTAGGCGCCCAGGATTTTGTTGGTGTTGGTATCCACCGCGATAATATGCACATAGTGCTTGTCATAAGCATCGATATCCATCGGTTTACCAGTGCCCTCGCCCACAACTCGGAATGATTTTTCTCTGGCAATGCCTAGCTCGTGCCAGACTTTGTCTGACATATTTCTGCCGTCAAGAGCAAAGATATCGATGGCTTTTTTAGGATCAGAAAATACACGCTGGCCCGTTTGTGCGATGTCAGCATGAACCTCTGTTGGGTCCGCACTCTTGGCGACGGGCTCAAGGACTCGCGCAGAAACGCCTTCTTCTTTCTTTTGTAAACTTGTCTGTTCATTTAAAAGATACGTACGGGCACGCAAGTACTGCATCATACCCCTCATATCTGAATCGAACTGCGACAATAATTCTTTGCCTGGAATGGCTGCGGCAAATGACAACGGAAATTCTCGGCCAATATTGTTGGCAAGTTCACGAACATGAAAAATAGTCGTGCGCAGACCTAGGCCTTTTTGTCGAACTTTATAAAAGTCCTTTGTCGCCTCGCCGCCCACAAAAGTTGGCACCACTTGCGCTTCGGGGACAGCTTGTATGAGCTTTGCGACTCCTAGCTTCCAATCTTTATCGACGGGTTTTAAACTTGAATTGGGATCTTTAATACTGACTTCGCCCGAGGCGAAAATGACTATTAAACCACCTTCTTTAAGATGATTTTCCATTTGCTCCATGCGACTTGCATTGAATTCGCGCGCCTTCGGCCCCCCATAGGGATTTAGAAAGATGGCATTTTCGCTCATCCCTGGGACGTTTTCTAAAAATAAAGTCATTGCCACTTTAGTGTCGGGACGCACACTAGAAATAGCTGCGGCGACAGCAATACCATCAGAGCCATTGCGCGGATGATTTAAAACAACGATCGCAGCACCTTTTGCCGGAATATTTTTTTGCAAAATTACTTGATCCGTCGAATAGCGTAGATCAAAGGCACGTGCTAATTTTACAAAATATGGATCTGCACTTTGGTCCGCTAAAAATTTTCTGCCGACCTCATTGATTTGCTCTAATTTAAGAACTCGGCGTAAGGCCCAAGTGGCAAGCCCGTTGATGGTGTCCTCTAGGACTTGATGGCGAGAGTTCACAACCTGCAAACCAATCGGCATTTTCGCGTCGCCTGTTTGGCGCACACCTAAATTCATTTCAATCAAAGCGGGCTTATAAAATATCCACTCACATCTTTCAGCGGCGTGGGCTGTTGAGGTCAAAGCAAAGCTCGCCGACAAAGTTCCAGCCAAAGCCAGGCGAAGTGAGTTTTGGTAAATGCCGCTATTTTTCATAAGCACCTCGTGTCTCAAATTGAGAATCACAAATAGTAAATTTCCACGGTATTTAGAAAAGCAAAAAGAGTGCTGAATCAGCTCGGATATACCGGGCTTTTAAAGGGATTTTGAAAAACGCCGACAATTTTTGTTCGACACCTGCGAGACCCCCCCGCCCCCTCAGAATGACAATGCGCATCACTGGATGTTAGCTTGGAAACTGCCCGCGAAAAGGATGCAAGTCCCTGCGAAATCTGATACCAATTTAGAACCTATGACTAATGCAAATCACAACCGCCAAATGCCTTATGAATCCGTAAAACCAGATGTCAGCCTTCCTAAACAAGAAGAGTCGATTTTAAGCTTCTGGGATCAAGAAAAAATTTTCCAGCGCTCGATGGATCCACAGGGCAAGAAGACCTATAATTTTTATGACGGTCCTCCGTTCGCAACAGGTCTGCCGCATTATGGTCACTTGCTTGCCGGTGTTTTGAAAGACGTGGTTCCTCGTTATTGGACGATGAAAGGTTACACTGTGCCTCGCCGCTTTGGTTGGGACTGCCACGGCTTACCAGTTGAATACGAAATCAACAAGACTCATAAAATTGAAAGCCGCAAAGACGTTTTCAAAATGGGTGTGGCGAATTACAACGACGCTTGTCGTTCGATTGTAAAACGTTATTCTGAAGATTGGAAAACCACAGTTCGCAGAGTCGGTCGTTGGGTGGATATGGAAAATCCGTATTTCACGATGGACGTTACTTTCATGCAGTCTGTTTGGTGGGTGTTCCAAGAGCTTTTCAAAAAAGGCTTGATCTATGAAGGCTATAAAGTTGTTCCTTACTCTGTAGGTATCTCGACTTCATTGTCGAACTTTGAAGCCAATCAAAATTACAAAATGGTACAAGATCCCGCGGTCACTGTGATGTTTAAGTTGGTCAATCAGCCAGACACGGCAGTACTTGCTTGGACCACAACTCCTTGGACCTTGCCATCGAATTTAGCTTTGGCGGTCGGCCTTGAAATTGATTACGTAAAGATCGTTGAAAAAGCTTCAGGTCGCAAACTTATCATGGCGCAAGCTTTGCTTCCGTCGGTGTTTAAGAAACCAGATGACGAAGTCGAAGTTTTGCAAATGATGAAAGGCTCTGAACTTGTCGATTTAACTTACGAACCTCTGTTCCCTTACTTCGGCGATCGCGCTGACAAGGGGGCCTTCAGAATTATTTCTTCTGATCACGTCACCACGGAAAGTGGTACCGGTGTTGTTCACATGGCCCCAGCCTTCGGTGAGGAAGATTACTTTGCTTGCTCTAAAGCTGGTATCCCGATCGTTAATCCGGTCGACGACGACGGCATGTTCACCTCCGAAGTTCCTGATTATGCAGGCAAGCGCGTGAAGGAAGCTGACAAAGATATCATCGCGGATTTAAAAAAACGCGGAAATTTATTTAAACAAGATACGATTCAACATAGTTACCCATTCTGTTATCGCTCTGACACTCCGTTAATTTATCGTGCGGTGTCTTCGTGGTTTGTGGCTGTTGAAAAAATTAAAGAAAATCTTATTGCGAATAACAAGCAAACGACTTGGGTTCCAGATCACTTGCGAGATGGTCGCTTCGGCAATTGGCTTGAAGGCGCACGCGACTGGGCTATTTCGCGCAATCGCTTCTGGGGAACTCCGCTGCCTATCTGGAGAAATCCTGAAGGCGAAGTGATCTGTATTGGTTCACGCGATGAGCTTGAAAAGCTATCAGGACAAAAAGTTGACGATCTTCATATCGAGTTCGTTGATAAAATCACGATTCCTTCTCCGACCGGCAAATCTCCGCTAAAACGCGTTGATGGTGTTTTGGACTGCTGGTTTGAATCAGGCTCTATGCCTTACGCACAATGGGGCTTCCCGAATGCGAATGTCGAAGAGTTCAAGAAAGCGTTCCCGGCAGATTATATCGCCGAGGGCTTAGATCAAACGCGCGGTTGGTTCTATACTTTGACGATCATTGGAACGGCTTTATTTAATCAGTCGCCGTTTAAGAACGTGATCGTAAATGGTTTGGTTTTAGCTGAAGACGGTCGCAAGATGTCGAAGAGCTTAAAAAACTATCCAGACCCGATGGAAGTGTTAAACCAACATGGTGCAGATGCTTTACGTCTGTACCTGATTGATTCCCCTGTGGTGAAAGCGCAAGAGCTTAAGTTTTCTGAAAAAGGTGTTTACGACATCGTTCGTAAGATCTTGTTACGTTGGTGGAATTCTTATTCGTTCTTTGCGAACTATGCGAACATCGATGGTTTTGTGCCAAAGGGTGATGCAAAGAATTCCCCGAACATCTTAGACCAATGGGTGCTTTCACGCTTGCATGGTTTAACGGCGAACACGCACAAAGAGATGGACGCTTATCGTTTATATAACGTTGTTCCGCACTTATTGACGTTCATTGAAGATTTAACGAATACGTATATTCGCTTTAATCGTTCGTTGTTCTGGCAAGATGGTATGCCGGAAACAAAACGTTATGCTTATGAAACTTTGCATGAGGTTTTAGTGACGTTGTCACGCCTGATGGCGCCGTTTGCTCCGTTCATGGCAGAGACGACTTACAAAAATTTAGCGCAAGTATTGCCGAATAAGAAAGACTCTGTGCACTTGGAAAGCTTCCCGATAGCTGACCTTTCTATGTTGCGCCCCGAGCTTGAAGAAGCAGTGAAGGCGATGGATACGCTCGTGACATTGGGACGTAATCATCGCGAAAAAATTGCGGTGAAAGCCAAGATTCCGTTGAATGAGATCCGCATTATTCACAGAAGCCCTGAGCTTTTGAAAACTTTGAAAATGTTTGAGCCGTTCTTTATCGACGAGCTGAACTTCCGCAAAGTGACTTACGATGCGAATGAAGATCAATTCGTGCAAGTCACTGCGAAGGCGAACTTCCCTGTTTTGGGTAAACGTCTTGGACCTAAAATGAAAACGGTCGGTGCGGGCATCCAAAAACTAAGCCTGCACGATTTGTTGAAACTTGAAAGTGGCGAAACGATCAAAGTCGAAGGCGAAGACATTCAGCTTTCTGATGTTGAAATTCGTCGCGCACCAAAAGGCGACAACGCGAACTTGTCAGTGCATCAGATCGTTTCCATCGAAGTCGATCCGACTGTGACGGCAGAGCAAGAACGTGAAGGTTTAGCTCGCGAGATCATGCGTAAGATCCAAGTCGCACGCAAAACGGCGGACTTCCAAATGGATGATAAGATCACTTTGAATATTGCTTGCTCGGGCTTGTTATTAGAAGCCTTAAACACGCACAAAGAAATGATCGTGTCTGAAACTTTGACGAAGACTTTGAATGTTTTGGATCTTTCAGCGACAGTTGAAGGTAAACACTCAGAAACTTCCGACATTGATGGCGAAGTCATCAAAATCGGCGTCACTGCAGTTCCGCGCTAGTGAAAAAACGCGGCGAAGCTTTTTCATTTGCAGCCATCGGGCAGGTAAGGACTCCGTTTAAAGATAGATTCGGAGTTCCGCGCCAGCCCGGTCTTGCCGCTGAAGCCAAAGGGGTGATTAAACTTTACCCCGATCCTGATTTGAAAACTGCTTTGCGCAGCCTTGAAGAATTCAGCCATCTGTGGATTGTTTTTGTCTTTCACGATCACGGCGGCAACAGCTGGAAGCCGAGCATTCGTCCTCCACGCTTAGGTGGCAATCGCAAAGTGGGTGTGCTGGCTTCACGCTCCCCGCATCGCCCGAATCCGATTGGTTTATCTGCGGTAAAAATTGAAAAGATTGATTTAGACGCTGAAGGCGGTCCCGAGATTTTCGTGGGTTCCGTGGATCTTATCGATGGAACTCCTGTTTTAGATATCAAACCCTACATTCCCTATGCTGATGCGATTCCTGACGCCAATGCCGGCTGGGCTTCCGATCCCATTCCTCGTTATGCCGTCAGCTTTTCACCAGACGCAGAAAAGGAAATCCTTGCGCGAGACCCACAAGGCACAAAAAATCTTCGCGCGCTTATTATCAGCATCCTTGAATTAGACCCTCGCCCGGCTTTTCAAAAACGCCAAACACCCCTGGAATCCGAAAAATCCTGGGGCACCCGCTATGGTATCGACGTCTTAGACCACGACGTAAAATATGAACTGCAAGAATCTGGAATTTTTGTATACCAGATTGTTTAAAAAGTCCCCCAGACTGACCATTTTTTCGAAATTTGCTTACAGTGTAAGTAGGCACCATCCGCACAGAAGCTAGTGTCGGGTGAATACTCTTGCCGAACGAGCTTATTGACAATCTCGACGCTGATTCTCTTGAACTTCTTGTAATAATCCCTTGGGTTGACTCTGTTGCCTCAAAAGTGTTTCCTTAGGGACAATGCCTGATTTAACTGACTCCACGAGATTAAAGAAATTGCGCGAGTATTTGGGATATTCTCAAAGAGAACTCGCGCAAGAGTTTCATGTGACCAGTGGAGCCATCGCCCACTGGGAAAATGGTGTGCGACCGATTCCCGGACCTATAGAAAAACTGATTTCGATTTACGAAGAGTCTTTGAATCTAAAACATGAGACAGGCTCCTTGGTGTCCAACGAGGCTTTGCAAGTTTCCCGTGATCTTTTTAAGATATCGCTAAAGACACTTCAGCAGGAGGGACTCCGCCTGCAGGAGCCGGAACAAAGAAACCTGGCGCGCTTGGTGGACGACTACTTCCATGAAACTTTTAAGCGAGGCCGAGTTTCAGGTTCAATTAAAACAGCCATTGCCCGTCAAATTATCAAATCCCTAGAGGGCTCCCGCGGTCTTTCAATAAAGGCAGCCCAGATGGCCAGCTTTTTGGAATTGGGACTACCGCCAGAAATTCCTCAGATCTTGGGTGATCTGCAGCTCAGTGGAAAACCTTTACCCTTTGCCCAAATTCAAGAAATATTAAAAACGGCTTATGGTCACCCTGGAAAGATTTTTTCAAAGATTTCTTCTGAACCTCTTTCGGTCACAAGTCTTGCACAACTTCATCGCGGAACTTTAGTTACCGGCGAAGAGATCGTGATCAAAGTACAGCACCCCGGAATCAAAGATGTTTTGGCAAGTCAGTTTAAAAAACTTTCTTTGCTTGCGTATTTAGGAAGTCTTCTTGGCCAATCTGCCACGGAGGCCCTTGAGGAAATTCAATATCAGGTTCTTCTTGAACTGGATTATGAACGGGAAATAAGGAATCAGGAACGCTTTCGCAATATCTTTTCGCATGAACCGCGAATTGTAATTCCCAAAATTTATCGTGATCTGTGTCGGTCAAATATCATTGTCAGCGAGTTTGAACCAGGACTATCCTTTTCCGCCTTCCGTGCCCGGGCCAACAATCAGGAAAAATCCAAAGCCGCTTTGCTCATTGCCTATTTTCATGGTCTCGCCATTTTTCAGAATAATCTTTTGCATGCAGATCCACATTCTGGAAACTTTTTGTTTCGTGGAGATAAGGTAATATTTTTGGACTTCGGCCGCATCATCGAACTTGATCCTGCGGAAGCCGCCCAAGAAAGGGCACTTTATTTAGCAATCTTTCACAAGAATAAGCTCCAGGTTTTTAAACATTTCAAAGAGCGAAACCTGGTCGTGGAACCGGAGTCTTTTGATTTCGAAGGATTTTGGCAGTTGATTCTGCGTCAGCAGGAACATCATCTGGTCGACCGACCTTTCAAAATTACAAAGGCCTTCATAAAGGCGGGAATTTTAGAGGCCCGAGCTTTCAAACATCGTAAGCGCATTCGCTTGGATAAAAACTTGCTGCGTGCCTCGCTGGTCAATGCCAGCTTGTGGAGCTTGTTCGCGGATCTCGAGGCCGAAGCCAATTGGCGTGAGCAATCTTTGGCAATTCTAGATATCGGCACACCAAAACGATCACACCCCTAACACATACAGTGTAAGCAAAATTTCCATTTTCTTTCATTTATTGGAGTCGAGGTCTCGGTTAGCGAAACCGCTGATATACTTTCCTAAAGCTACATAAAATCAAACCTTTAACTCTTTCTTTACGGAAAAACGATCATTAAGTTTTCCTCAAAAAGTCCAGATTGCATGAACCCTCGCTTCCAGGGGCTATTTCGCATTGCTAACCTCCTGTGGAAACGCGAACGCAAGAAATTTCGCTAGAAGATTTTTTCTTGCAAACTAATAAACCACAAACTTCTTAGGAGGAGTAAAGTATGAAAAATTGGATGAGCCTGGCAACGGGTGTTGCAACGCTGTCTATGTTAACAGCCTGTTCTGGCGGAGGCAGTGATTCTTCGACTCAGGCGCCGAGTCTTACTACCGGTGTTACTGCGGTTTCTATGCAGGCCATGGGCAGTGCTCTTAAATCTGCAGGGGGATTGGTTCCCAATACACTTGGCGCATCTTTGACGTCTAAGCTTTTAAAAGGAACCGGTATCCACACGATGGCTATCTCCGATGCGGAAGCGGTCTGGAGTGATACAACGACAAAACTAGTTAATGATCCGCGCTGCAGTGGCGGGGATGCGCCTCACTGCTCTACTGGCAACGTAACCGTTCCTCAGTATGTTGGCTTTATGTCAGACCCCGCTGCCGCCCGGGACAATGGCTCTTGGATCAGTGTGTTTGGTCGAATCAAGCAAGCAACTGGCCTTTCTTGTGCTTTGGGAGTCTTAGTGTCTGCCGAAAACGGAGGAACAATTCCAAAGAGTGGATCTTTCTCGGTCACTTTCTCGCAGTCTCACGCTGACGCACTTGAGACAGTTTGTGATATGGATATTTCAGATAAAGTCGGAGCCACACTCGTGGCAGAATTCGAACCCGTGACATCTGACTACTATGACTCATTGGTGACTATTTCGATTAATAGTGAAGCTCAAGTGGGCGTAAAAACTTGGTTGCGTGTAACGGAAACGGAAGTGAATGTTGCTGCTGCAGAAACAAATGATGATGATGACAACGGACAGGATGAAAATACAGCGCGTACGATTGTTAAATTTAACAAAGAAACAGGCGTTTTGAAGGCCGAATACCTAAGCTATCACGATGATGATAAAACAGATTCAAAAAGTGGCTCTAATGGTGGCGAGTTCCATCGTATCTATGTAGATCAAACAAACAAAATTGCCGTCATGTTTGGTGGAAACGTAGGAACAACTGCGGACGGATTTATTTCTCCTATTCTTCTTTTAGCTGGACAGCCAAATACCCCAACTGCAAACACCGCATTTTCGTACATCATGGGTGGCGGCGCTCCTTTGTCTACTCTTGTTCCTGCAGCGTCGACAGCAACGACCGCTTATAACTTTGAAGGTTGCGTAAAACAATCCGATAGTACTTGGGTTTCAACAAACTACTCATCTTGTGTGACCGGTTTGTCTTTAACTAAAACAGGAGCCGACATCGTTTCTTTAATTGCTCCACTCAGAGTCATTGCAGACAAGACCTCTGTTTGGTCCGGTGTTACAGGTGTGGTAAACAAAGATTTCACCGTTGATTTTGATACGACAACGATCTTCACACAGGAAATTGATGTGACTCCTTAGTCGGCGTCTTAAATTTCTAAACTATTTTAAATTTAAGAAGCCCGGTGTTTTTTTCATCGGGCTTCTTTCATGTGTGGTTCCTGATTCCTGGTTTACTTTTAGATAGCCCTCTCTGAGTCCAGACCTCGAGTTAAATATGTTTGAATAAAAGAGGCGGGATCATTTGCTTCAACCTACTGATATAACTGTTCTTTAGTAACTTTCTGGGAGCTTCAAAGCAAAAAATTTTACATGCAACAAAGAGCCTCTTCCTGTGCGCCTAATGCGGCGCAACTCAAATACGGAAGCAAGTACCTTTTGCCTAGCCGGAGGAGTGGGATTGACAGTGCTTAGGGGCGTGTTTAGAAGATAATCCTATTTAACTTTCGGGAGTTACCTTATGCGCCTTTTTAAAGTGATCGCCATGTCTTTTGTTTCTTTGGTTGTTTGCTCTGCGATGGCGGAAACTTCAATTAACTTAGTGGTCATGACGAAAGCGTATTTCCCTGAATTCCGTGGCAACTTAGAATTGGATTCAAAAGAAGGGAATTGCCACCTGTCGATCAATTTAAAAGACGACAAGATTGTTTACGAAGTCAGCACCAGCCTGCGCAATCGCGTGAAGTTTGTCAGCCCAATTGAGCTTAAAGTTGAAAATGTAAAAGTTGAAAATCAAGGTAAACCGACAGGACAAGGTCTTTACTCTTATACAAAATACTTTGAAGGCATCGGCAACACCACTTTGATCAAAGGTTTGTATTTCTTTGAGCCTAGTTATGAATTTGCAGACGTCTCCGTACATACAGTTTCTGAACAAGAGCTTTTCTTTATGACCAACGACGCTGGCACAAAATTAAAAGCTCGCGAAGTTGCTGGCGATAAAACTCGTTTAATAACTTGCCTGTTTTAATCCTTCACAGATCCACTTAGTGGTTGTGAACGTTCAGGACTCGCTTATCGAAATCAGGATGAGATCCCGAGCTGAATCCTTCATTTTTGGGGCGCAACTTCAACAAGGCTTGCTCCATCAAATCTGGATTCATTCCAGCTTGTCTTAACAAATCTTTGCTGCCTCGATCCGCTTCCAATTCAAAACTTTGCGAGACTCGGCTCCACGCTTGACCGCGCTCGGTTTCTTGCGAAAAGTCTTCTCGAAAATACAGCGAGGCTTCTTTTAAGCCCAAACCTGGTGTTGCCACCCACTCATAGGCCATACAGCCAAGCTTCACAGAGTGGCGATATATCACATGGGCGATTTCGTGAGCTAAAATTGCCACAACTTCATCAGGGGTAAAGACCGCGTTTTCAGACCAAAAGAAACTGCTTACAAAAATTTGACCATTGGCACCGGCGTGGGCATTGGCCACCTTAGAAACATAGGCCGTCAAACTCCATGCCGGAAGAAGTCCCGCAAAGCGATGATTCTTCATTGCGACTTGCACCAACTTATCGAACTTCTGTTGAATATTTGCAGGAATCTGTGCCGGGCCGTCTGCCGTCACCATTCCGTTAAGAAGTTCATCATCGTATTTCGTCATTTCTTGCAAACGCGTTTCACTGTGCTCGCAACTTAAAACAGAATGAGCAAAGGTCGCAATATCCGCTTGGCACTGTTGAGCTTCACTGGGTACAGAGCTTGAAGAAAGTTTGGCACAAACTTCTGCCTTCTCTTGGATCCACTGAGGCAGATACGTTTTATGCAATGAAACACTGGCTTGAGAATAAGTTGTGATCTGCTCTGTCACGCTTAAATGTTGGGCCTGAGCGAAGACAGAAGCAAATACGACTGAAGATAGACAAAGTAATTTTTTAAGTTTCATGTTCAGCCTTTATTTTTTAAAGAAGTGCTTTGTTGCACATCGGTCGTGCCGATTCTTTAAATAGGTTGCGAAGAGTTTTAAAATCTAAGAATGAATTTTGACCGTAATCCCCATCAGCACCCTGGCCTGCCGCAAACCACGCAAAATCAATTCCACGTTCTTTATTTTCTTTGTGCCAAACCCCACCCACAGCAATGCCCTCAGCATTCAAATACAAAGAGTACGTCGCACGAATTTCTTGCAGATGTTCACCACTTGCTACGGCAGCTCGTGTCGGTGTGTTGCTATTGGTAGCGTCGATTTCACCTAAAGTTTCTAAACGCAATTTCACAACTCTTTTGGCTACAGCTTCAGGAAAAGCCCGTTTTTCTTTATCTCTGATGCGGATCTCGGGTCCCAATTCACGTTCGTAACCCACAACAGTTTCATTCCAAATTTCTGAAGTTAAATTCGAGTCCACGACGAAGGCTTTATTGCGAGTGCCTAGATTGTACCGTAAGGCCATATCAAAAATGGCTGGGTTCGGTTGGCTTTCTGCCACTGCGGCATTTCGCGAAGGAGCCCCTAAACCTGCATACTTTTCGACATAGAAATAACTAGCCCCTGCCAAGGCTTTTAAGTCTGTTGGCTGAAACTCAATCAGCAGACCATCTGCATTGGATACGCGAACCGGGAAGTGGGGCTCTGGCAAAAGAAAGCCTGCGCAGCGCACTCCATTACAAAAACCTTCCCACACTTCTGCGGGAGGATTGCGCAAAGGACCGCGATTGAGCAATTCAAAATTCGTGGCTTTAAAATCGTAGTCGCCCACCAACAAATCGTACTTTTCAATCGGTGACAGCGTTTTTAATTCTTCCGCAGAAAGTCTTTTGACCTCTTTTTGCGACAAAGTTTTTTTCGGAAACTCCCCGACTTGCCAGCGCTGGGCGATACCGCCCTCTTTCATCGGAAAGTAATTCCCTGCCCACGGCGCCCGGCGATCACTAAGACGAAAAGACGTCGGCCCTTGGGTGGGATCTAGGTATTTTTCCAAGTCACGGGTTTGAATGTTCGCGATCTTGGTTGCGTATCGTAGTTGATCAAGATCCTGAGCAAAATCCGCCGCAATTGATAGTGATGAGATGAAAAGAAAAAATGGCAAGACCCACAAACGTGCAGTTTTCATAGGTCCGAACCATTGCAAGAGCTTGGCCAGAAATTTCAAGCATTTGCGACAATTCCGGGAACCTAAAAACAATAGGTTTCAGCTCAGTCACCAAACAGGGGCTAGTTCAAACTAAAGGCGTGCTCTGTCAGCCGCTGTTTAACTCTTAAACAACGGCGACTGAGCCCGCAAAGGACTTTCGATCCAAAAACAATCAAAAACCCTTTAGATTTTCTTTAAGGCCGCGGTGAGGTCCGCGATAATGTCGTTGGCGTTTTCTAGGCCGATACTAAGGCGAATCGCTCGAGGGTCGATACCACACTCGTCCCGTTTATCATCAGGGATACCTGAGTGGGTCATAAAGCCTGGGACCTCAATCAGAGTTTTCGTCAAACCTAAGCTCACCGCCAAAGTGATCGAATACGAGTTCTTGGCAATATCATCCACAAACTTCTGACACTTTTTCATGTCACCTTTAAGCTGAAAAGAAATCATCGTACCAGGAGCAAAATCCCCTTCGGGTGATTTTAAATATTTTTTCGCCAACTTGTATTGTGGATGGGACTTCAGACCCGGGTAAGTCACAGATTGCACTTTCGGATTTTTTTCTAAAAACTGTGAAATCTTTTGGGCCGAACTTTGCTGTTGTTCAAAACGAATCGCCTGCGTAGAAATTCCGTAAACTAAAATGTGCCAAGCGGAATACGGATGGATGATCGCGCCAAAATCTTTACGCGCCACACGCAAAATACTTTCAAATTCTTGAGACGCAATGACCGCCCCACCCATCTCTGTGCCAAAGCCTGAAATATTTTTGGTCAAACTTTGAATCACAAAGTCGATACCCCACTGACGTGGTCGCAAGGCCCACGGGGTCGCAAAGGTGTTATCAACCACGGTGTAAATTTGCTTATCTTTTTTTCTTTTCTTATTCGCAGTCGCAACTAACTTTGCGATTTTTTCTAGATCGGCGATTTCTAAGATCGGATTGGACACCGATTCGAAATACACCACACGCGTCGCCGGATCTGCGAGTTCTTGTTCTAGCTTGGAAAAATCATTCACGTCCAACAAAGTTGTCTGAATATTGAAACGCGGAAACCAGTTGGTCAGAAGACTGTAGGTACATCCGTACAATGTTTTATGGGCGACCACTTTTTCGCCATGTTTAACCAAGGACATTAAGGTCGAAGCAATAGCGCCCATGCCACTGCCAAAGGCCACTGCGCACTCGCCTTTTTCTAAAAGTGCCAACTGATCTTCCAACATTTTTGTGGTGGGCTCTTCCAAACGATCGTAAATCCAAATGGGCTTTGCCCCATCCGCCGGCGCACCAAACGTGTTGAAACCTTCAGCCCCTCGCCCTAACGACTCCAGTCGAAATGTCGTCGAAGCTGTCATCGGTGGGATTAAGTGATGAGAAAACTCCCAGGACTTTGACAGGAACTCCCCGTGAATGGCTTGTGTTCGTGGTGACATTACGGGTTTGGCTGCGGACTTTTTCATGTGGCTCCTTCATGATCTCGCAAAAATAGAGCACATATACTAGGGCTTGAAAAGGAACGTATTCACGCATCAATGACTTTGATCATATAACAAGTCGCCCCGCCTGCGGAGCTGAGGGACACAAGCCCCTGGCCGGTGATCTTAAGAGTGTCTCCGCTTTGCAAAAGCTCTTTATCTGCGTGCACTTGACCTTTTGCGCAAAAAAAGTACGTCACAACTGCATCTGTGGCGAAATCCGAGGGCTTTGCGTTCTTAAGCTCGACGACGCTGAACTCAGCCCGCACTTTTGTGGGACGAAAGATCACGCCGAGGTCCAGAACCTCCCCATTGACCAAGCGGCAGTGCAGCGGTTCTTCCCCTGAAAAATGCAATGGTTCATGAGGCAGCAACTTCTTTTCATTCAAAACAAATCCAGCCCCCTGCCATGCCACCAGCCAACGTTCGCAGTGCGGAAATTGTGAAAAAGTAGAATCCGTGGAGACTGCCGCCGAACTTAAACGCCAATGAAAGTCGTCGCCCGGAAAGAGAGCCGCGGGAGGAAAAATGTCGATCTGTGCGGTCACTCCCAGGCCGTTCTTCCACGGCATGATCTTGTGATCGCTTCTTTTAATGACCTGAAGCTGCATTGATCCCCTTGTGACGCTTTGTACTTTTCACTTTCAGAGCCCTTTTCAGCCCCTAAGAACGCGTCTAGATCCATTATATGACATTTGAGCCCGGCTGTAGAGTCTTTACACCCAATTTCACGCCCTCAAATTCTTTTTTCTTTAATTTGCCTGGTGTTTAGGCTACAACCATGGCTCCAAATATCGGTCTCTCTTGAGTTAATAGCGTAGGGCTCTTTCTCTTTAGTAGTACCCCCATCCTAAGGAGGAATACATGGGCAAAAAGTTATACGTTGGAAATTTATCTTATTCTTTGGACGATCAATATCTAGTTGATCTTTTCTCTGAATTCGGAACAGTTGAATCTGCACGCATCGTTACTGATCGTGAATCAGGTCGCAGCAAAGGTTTCGCATTCGTTGAAATGTCTTCGGACACTGAAGCTCAAGCAGCTATCGAAAAATTGAATGGCACTGATCAACAAGGTCGCGCTATGAACGTTTCTGAAGCTAAACCAATGGCTCCACGCGAAAATCGCGGCGGTGGCGGCGGCGGCTTCGGCGGCGGCAACAGAAACAACTCTCGTGGTGGTTTCGGCGGCGGACGTCCTCGTTACTAAGATATAAGTTTCTTCATTGAAATTTATGAAAACGGGATCTTTATAGATCCCGTTTTTTTTTGCTTAAATTCAAGTTTCCTTTTTCATACGACTTCAAGAATATTACACCGCGAAGTATTTGGCCTGCGGGTGCATAAAATAATATCCAGAAACACTGGCCGGTGGATTCATCGCAAAGTTTTCTGTCAGCGTAACACCAATACGCTCTGCCACACTCAGCAGACTCCAAATTTTTGTCTTCTCGCTGTGGTTGGGACAGGCGGGATACCCCGGAGCAGGACGAATGCCACGGTAACGTTCCGCAATGATATCTTCTTTACTTAAATTTTCAAAAATTCCAAATTGCTGGCGCATGTATTGATGAGTGTATTCAGCCAAGGCTTCGGCAATACGATCACCGACGGCTTTCACTAAGATCGATGAATAATCATCGTGAGCTTTTTCAAACTCTTTGGCGATCTCATCGATGGCGCTGCCTGCGGTGACTGTGAAAAAGCCAATATGGTCTTTGCGCGCAGAACCTTCTGGTGCGATAAAATCCGCCAGTGAGTAAAACACATTATTATTCGCTACCTTCTTGCGTGTCTGACGATCAAAGTGCAACGTCTGCAAACGATTCCCTTTCGCATCCAACACAAAGACTTCTTCATCCTTCGCACTTGCCGGAAAGACACCGACTAAGGATTTCGGCTGCACTCGGCCACCCTCAATAAAGCTTTGTAACATCGCCATCGCATCTTGATGCAGCTTGCGCGCTTCTTCGCCGTACTTTTCAGACTTAAGAATTTGTGGATACGTGCCCTTTAATTCCCACGCCCAAAAGAATGGACTCCAATCAATATACTCTGCGATGTCTGCTAACTTTAATGGCACTTCCCAAACGCCTGTCTGTTGTGGGGAAGCTATTTCCACACTCTGCCAATCACACTGAAACTTATTTTTTCTGGCTTCCTCTAAGGGAACTGACTGTGCCGGATCAAGGGACTGCAAATAGTTCTCTCGCAAGGACGTGTTCATTTGTTTGTTCTCAGACGCAAATTTTTCTTTATGCAATGGACTGGTCATTTTATTACAGACCTCTACCACCAAAGACGCATCGGCCACGTGAGCCACCACTCCGTCGTAATGCGGAGTAAGCTTCACAGCTGTGTGAATCTTACTGGTCGTCGCACCACCAATTAAGACAGGTGTTTTTATTCCTAAGCGTTGAAACTCTTGCAGATTAAAAATCATTTCGTCGAGGGACGGAGTAATCAAGCCACTTAAACCAATGATATCAGCACGGTGTTCTTCGGCGGCTTTTAGAATCGTCTGCACGGACGTCATCACGCCTAAATCCACGACTTTATAGCCATTGCAGGCCAATACCACCGACACGATATTTTTACCGATGTCGTGAACGTCCCCTTTCACTGTGGCAATCACAAAGGTCCCCTGACTTTGCAAGCTCGTGCGACTGCGCTTTTCTTCTTCCATAAAAGGTTCCAAGTAAGCCACCGCTTTTTTCATTACGCGGGCACTCTTTACAACTTGGGGTAAAAACATTTTTCCTTCGCCAAAAAGGCGCCCCACAACTTTCATGCCTTCCATCAACGGACCTTCGATCACATCTAAGGGACGTCCCAACTGAGCTCGCGCAATTTCTGCGTCTGCAACAATGTGCGTGTCAATTCCCTTAACTAAGGCATGGGTGATTCGTTCTTGTAAACTTAAGGAGCGCCATTCATCGGGGCTCACCTTTTTGTCATGGCTTTTGCTGTCTTCTTTGTACTTTTCAGCCGCGGCCAGAAGTTCTTCTGCGGCTTCTGTGGATTTATTTAAAACGACGTTTTCAACCAGGCGACGCAACTCGGGTTCTATCTCTTCATAGACTTCAAGCATTCCGGCATTCACGATCCCCATATCTAAGCCTGCCTTGAAGGCATGATATAAGAACACGGCGTGCATGGCTTCGCGAACCTTGTTGTTACCGCGGAAACTAAAACTTAAATTGGACACGCCCCCTGAGGTAGAAACTCCAGGACATTGTTTTTTTATTTCAGCAATCGCTTCAATAAAGTCGACGGCGTAATTGTTATGTTCTTCCATACCCGTGGCGACTGTTAAAATATTCGCATCAAAAATAATATCTGACGGATCAAAGCCCACTTCTTCTGTCAGCAACTTATAAGCCCTTCGGCAAATTCGCACTTTGTCTTCTTTGCTGACCGCCTGGCCCTTTTCATCAAAGGCCATCACCACAACGGCTGCGCCATAGCGTTGAACAAGACGGGCTTGCCGTAAGAACTCTTTTTCGCCTTCTTTTAAAGATATTGAGTTTACAATAGCTTTCCCTTGTAAACATTTAAGTCCTGCCTCAAGAACTTCCCACTTCGATGAATCCACCATCACGGGCACTTTCGCCACATCAGGTTCGGCAGAGACCAAATTTAGAAAGCGTGTCATCGCAGTAGGACCATCAATCAAGCCTTCGTCAAAATTGATATCGATAATGTTTGCGCCATTTTCGACTTGGCTGCGTGCCACGGTCACCGCTTCGTCATAGCGATCTTCTTTGATCAGCTTGGCAAACTTTGGCGAGCCCGTCACATTGGTGCGCTCCCCGACCATTACAAAGGTGCGTTGGGAAGAGCTGTTTAAATTAAAGGGCTCTAGACCACTAAGCTTCATACCTGCTTGAATCGAGGAATTGCGGCCCGGCGCTGACAGGTTTTTCATTTTATTCGCAATCACTTCGATATGCGCAGGCGTCGTGCCGCAACAACCTCCGACCAAATGAACCAATCCCTCTTGCGCCATAAGACCTAATTGATAAGCCAAAGATTCTGGCGTTTCATCATAGCCCGTGGGACTCAAGGGGTTCGGCAATCCTGCATTGGGATAACAAGAAATATAACAATCTGCGACCCGTGCTAAATCGCGAATATACGGATGCATTTCTTTGGCTCCAAGAGCACAGTTAATACCCACGCTTAAGGGCTTGGCATGACGAACAGAATTCCAAAATGCCTCCACCGTTTGACCTGATAAGGTGCGACCTGAAAGATCGGTGATGGTCACAGACAACATCAGCGGATATTTTTGTTGTCGCTCTTCTTCAACTTCGGCAATCGCCACAAGCGCGGCTTTAAGATTTAGAGTATCAAAGGTCGTTTCAGGCAAAAGGATATCAACGCCACCGTCCAACAAAGCCACGACTTGTTCTTTATAGGCAACTTTGAGTTCATCGAAAAGAACGGCGCGATAACCTGGATTGTTTACATCAGGGCTTAACGACGCTGTTTTATTTGTAGGCCCAATGGCTCCGGCGACAAAGGTTTTTTTGCCGGTACGAAGCTCATGATCAGCACAGGCCTTTTTAGCCAATTGAGCGGCCGCAAAATTAAGTTCGTACACGAGATCTTGTAAACCATAATCCGCTTGGGCGATGGAGGTCCCATTAAAGGTGTTGGTTTCAATAATATCAGCACCCGCCGCCAAATAACGCTGATGAATGTCGTAAATGACTTCGGGCTTGGTCAAAACTAAAAGATCGTTGTTACCCTTGAGGTCTTTAGAGTGATTTTTAAATCGGTCACCGCGATAGTCAGATTCCCCTAACTTATGGAGCTGCACCATGGTCCCCATGGCACCATCCAGAATTAATATTCGTTTGGTAAACTCAGCTTCCAGCGCTATGAGGGCTTTGGATTTTATCATTTTTGAAATCCTCTCACGACATCTGTGACGACTTGGACGTCATTTAGGACATAGAAATGAACAGCGGGCACGCCGAAGTCCAAAAGCTCTTGCACTTGTTTTTGACACCATCTTTTACCGATCTCCAAGGTGTGAGTCGGGTGGGATTGGACTTCTTCGACTAACTGTGGTGGCAAGTCGATATAGAAATTTCGAGGCAAGTTATTTAGTTGTCCCGGTGATCTTAGAACTTTTAGACCCGGAATGATAGGAACCTGAATCCCGGCATCGCGACAGGCTTTGACGAAATCAAAGTACTTTTGATTTTCAAAAAACATTTGTGTAACGACATAGCTTGCCCCCGCATCGACTTTACGTTTTAAACTTTGAATGTCCGCCTGAAGACAGGAAGCTTCGAAATGTTTTTCCGGATATCCAGCAACACCAATGCAAAAATCAAACGGGTCGCCTTTGCCCAGTTCGTCCAAAAAATTTCCCTGGTTTACGCCTTCAATTTGCGCCACAAGGTCTACAGCATAATTATTCGCACGACGGCCCGCTGCAACGACCTTGGGAATATTTGGCGCATCACCACGCAAAGCCAAAACATTTTCAATTCCTAAAAAGTTAAGTTCAATCAGTGCATCTTCAGTTTCTTCTTTAGAAAACCCCACACACAGCAGGTGGGCCACTGTGTCTATTCTAAATCTATTCTGAATAACGCCACAGATACCTAAAGTTCCTGGGCGTTTTTTGAAAGTCCGCTTTTTGATGGTTCCATCATTCGATTCAAGATACTGAGTGCTTGAACTGTGAGAGGTCACATCGATCCACGGTGGATTCAATGGCGCCAACGCTTCAACAATGTCAACGATGTCCCGCACCGAACTGCCCCTTAATGGAGGCACGATCTCGTAACTAAAAAGAGGTTCACGACGTTTTTCGATGTGTTCAACAACCTTCATATTTTTATTCCCTATAACAACGGTTTTACCGCAACGGACTTTTCATTTAAAAAATGAGAATTAAAAACTTTGGATTGATAGCGAAGCGCTGAATCCCCCAGAACGGTCACAATACAACGACCCATTTTAGCATTTTGCAGAGCGTATTCATAGCAGGCGTACAGGTTTAAGGCGGCGGATGTTCCCACCAGCAATCCATCGTGTTTGGCCAAATGGTAAAGCATTGAAATCATCTGTTCATCACTGACCCGGACAGAGTCATCAACCTGAGCCTTCCTAAAGTTTTCGGTCAGTCTCATAATGCCGATCCCCTCGGTCATGGAGGAACCTGTGCTTTCAAACTTTCCCGTCTCAACATAAGAATGGAGTCCCGAACCATAGGGATCTGCTAAACGCACGTGCACCGCAGGTTTCAGCTCCTTCAGGTAAGTTGAAACACCCGCGATGGTGCCTCCGGTGCCAACAGAACAAATAAAAGCATCGACTTGCCCTTGTGTCTGTCGCCAAATTTCTGGCCCGGTGTTTTCATAGTGACATTGAAAGTTCGCAAGATTCTCGAACTGATTGGCCCAGAAAGAATTCGCGCGCGACTCGGCGATCTGGCGGGCTGTGTGATAAAAATGATTTTGATTTGCAAACGGACAAGGGTCCACTTTGATGAGCTCTGCCCCTAAGGCATCAAGCACCTGGTACTTTTCTTGGGATTGATTATTCGGCATTACGATGACGCATTGATAGCCCCGTTGGGCCGCAATAGTCGCCAGGCCAATGCCCGTGTTGCCCGCCGTACCCTCGACAATCGTATATCCCGGCTTTAAAAGTCCATCGGCTTCCGCCTTTAAGATAATGCCCAAAGCCGTTCGATCCTTGATGCTGCCACCTGGATTTGCATATTCGACTTTGCCATAAATTTCGCAGCCGGTGATTTTGGATAAGGACTCCACTTTTACTAATGGCGTGTTGCCAACAATATCGACGACAGAACCTGTGCGCATAAAACTCCCAGTTAAAGAGATCGCGCCCAGACGGAGTGCTAATATTGGCAGGGGGAAAAGAGAGAAAAACCGCGAAGTCACACTTCAACGCTTTAGCTGTTTATCGCCCGCAAGCTGCACTCAAATCGGCGCGAAGTCAGAAACAAAAATCAAACTTCTGAGTTTTATATTTCATTGGAACTGCGTATCCGTCAACTCGATTTACAGCACAAAGCGCTGCCACAAGAGTGGAGCAAAACACCTATTTAGGTGGGAAGAGATTAAGGTCTTCCCAGGCTTTACGGTTTTTTGCTCTTTTTGTCATACGTTGAGGCGACCAATCGCACCACCATTTCATCAGGACCCAATTCATTCAGTCCAGGTGAATCCACTGATTCTAATTCGACCTCGCTTTCAGCGATGGACCTCTGCGAACCTTGCAAAGCATGCAAAAGTTTTTTGTGCAGTCTTTTTTCCTGCAAAGAAGTCTCTTTAACAAGCTCTGCGAAATCAGACACCGTTGCACTAGAAATAGAAGCACATAAACTTATGACCACAAACACGAAGCGCATCCTTGCCCTCCTTTGGCTTTTACCACCTAGAAGTAAGACCCAGGCCCTGTAAGTTTCGGTTAACCATCAAGAAATTTTCCAGAATCCCAGATGACAAGTCTGTGTCCATCAATTATTTTTGAGTTTATGAAGAATGCAAAAGCTGGCATCGTTTTTATTTTTATTACCGTGGTCTTAGACATGATTGGCATCGGTCTGATCATCCCCTCTTTGCCCGATATCATGCGCCGGTTTACCTCCTCTGAAACTTCGGTTTCTGAATATTTTGGTTATTTTGTGTCACTGTATGCCCTGATGCAATTCGTGGCTTCCCCGTTATTAGGGGCCTTGTCCGACCGCTGGGGGCGCAGATCTATTTTGTTGGTGTCTTTGTTTATCGCAGGTTTAGATTATTTATTAATGGCTTTCGCACCGACGCTAGAGCTTCTTTTCATTGGCCGTGTGATTTCGGGTCTGACCGGAGCGAATATCACCGTAGCGATGGCTTACATCGCCGACGTCAGCGACGACAGCAATCGTTCCGCGAACTTCGGCAAAATCGGAGCGGCTTTTGGTTTGGGATTTATTATCGGGCCGGCCATCGGTGGACTGCTGGGGCACCTCGGTCCAGAGTATCCATTTATTGCCGCTGCAGGCATGAACCTTCTCAATTTTCTTTTCGGATATTTTATTTTGCCCGAATCCTTACCCGCAGAAAAGCGTCGCAAAGTGGATTTTAGAAAAACAAATCCTTTGAACTCTTTGCAAAGAATTTTTAAGGCGCAACACCTTCTGCCCTTGTTGTTTATATATTTCTTGTTTCAATTGGCTGGACAAACTCACCCGTCGATTTGGACTTTGTACACGGAAACGCGCTTTGGCTGGACAACGGCGCAGGTTGGTTTTTCTTTGGCTGTCGTCGGTGTTCTTTCGGCACTTTCGCAAGGATGGCTGACAGGTATTGTCGTTCCTAGAATCGGTGAATACAAAGCCGTGCTGTATGGATCTTTTGGATATGCTGTCGCATTTTTTCTTTTTGGCTGGGCCCACGAAGGCTGGATGATGTATGCGATCTTGGCTGTCTCCTCTATTTTTTGGGTATCGATGCCAGCATTACAGTCTTTGGTGACACACCAAGCTCCCCCAGAGGAACAAGGAGAGCTGCAAGGAACGCTAGTCAGCCTCACCTCTTTAGCGGCGATTATTAATCCTCTGGTGGCGACAAAGTTATTCGCCATTTTTACCGCGAACAAAGAGGGACTTTACATTCCTGGTGCGCCTTATTACTTCGGAGCCCTGGTTTGCGTTGCCTCAGGGGTTATTGCAGTTCGCCAAAAACCGACCTAAAACGCTGTGAAAGTTCAGCTTTTCTCGCTGAGTTTTCACTCTATTTAAATTTTTAAAATTTTGTATGCTGTACTCTGCTTTCATCATCTTATGTGATAGAATGATGGCACCAGGAGGCCTTTATCTATCAGGGCGAAAGATTTAACAGCATTACTCATCTTATCGGGGCCGCGTTGTCTGTCGCCGGAACTTCTGTTTTGATCACCCTAGCTAGTGTACAAGGTGATGCGTGGAAAATAGTTGCGACCAGCGTTTATGGTGGCATCTTGGTTTTGCTTTATACTATTTCAACTTTGTACCACAGCCTTCAAGGTCGCGCGAAAGTCATTCTGCAAAAGCTTGATCACATCGCGATCTATCTTTTGATTGCCGGAACTTATACTCCCTTCACTTTAATCACTTTGCGTGGGCCGTGGGGTTGGTGGCTGTTCGGAATTAATTGGACGCTCGCGGTGATTGGTATCACTTACGAACTGACCTTAGCGCATCGTTCACGCACACCTTCAATGATCATTTATGTTTTGATGGGCTGGTTGATTGTTGCCGCGCTAAAACCCTTAACTGCCGCTCTGCCGCTGGCTGGGCTAGTCTGGTTATCTTTAGGGGGATTGTTATACACCGGCGGAATCGTTTTCTTCCTGTACGACACCAAATTCAGACACTTTCATGGCATTTGGCATCTTTTTGTTTTGGGCGGAAGTATCTGCCAGTACTTTTGTATTCTATTTTACTTAGTTTAATCCGCGCACTAAATGCGAGGTAGAAATCTAAGTTAGGGGCAATACCCCTGTGTTATACTGCATCGACGAACTCTATGAGCTTAAAAACATTGTTACCTACTCTTTTTTTTACGCCTCAGTCAACGGACTTGCAAAACAAGCTCGAACGGTATGCTTGTGTCGCGATTATTCTTAAGGGAACCGATCTTGATAATTTAGAGGTGGGTTTTATTCAGCGCGCTTTAAATCCTAATGATCGATGGTCCGGACAGATTGCTTTTCCTGGTGGCAAACGTGAAGAAACGGACCCCTCAGACTTGCACGTTGCCTTGCGAGAAACCAAAGAAGAAGTCGGCGCAGAACTTCAGCCGGAGGAACTATTAGGACGCTTAGACGATATTCAAGCGCGCAAGGCCGGACAGCTTTTAGATTTTTATATTCGTCCTTTTGTGTTCTATACACAGCGCGATTTCTTGATCACCTTGGATCCCGCAGAAGTTGCCGATTTCTTCTGGGTACCCATTAAAAACATCCAAGATCCAAAACGCCAGACAGTTTTCAAAGCTCCACGCGATGCAGGCTTTCTGCAGCTGCCAGCAATCCACTTAGACCGCGACCCGCCTTTATGGGGTTTAACATATTTAATGATGCTGAATCTATTAGAACGTGTTCGCGGGGTTGTGAAGTAGCTTTCTTAGAAAACCTAAATTCAAAAGATGTCTTGTCTCAAACCACAGATCAAATTTTAAGCAAACAGCTTGAACCACCACGAGTTCAGTGAACTTAGCTTGTTCCATTTTTAGACTGAAAATTCTTTTAAAAAAATGCGTCCCGGGCCTCAACTATCCAAAGGTCTAGCCGATAAGTTTACTACCTTGATGGAAAGGAGCCTTGAATGGCTAAGCCTAAAATAGTACGTCACGAACTTGTTCTTACAACGGAGATTCGTGAATTGAATCTAAATCTGGAGACGGGTCCACCTTGAAATAACCGATCTAGATAGGTACTAAACGAAAAAACCAGAGCCTTCAAGGAGCTCTGGTTTTTGATTTTTTAGGATGTGCTGCAAAGTTTTATTTATCTTAAAGAATCGAGAAGACAGTAGAAAAGCTGACCGTCGTAGAATCAGTTTTTAGTTCTTTCGGATAGAAATTCAAGAAGGTCGAAAAATAGATATCGCGAGTAAAAGCATAACCTGCTCCTAAACGGCCCGTCATTGTTCTATTCAGCATCGCCCATTCATCATCTAAAGCCCGTGGATTTGTGAAGCCAATAGCCAATGAAGTGTAAGCACTCAACTTGTCAGTAAAGTTGTATTTCATTTGTGGATAGAATCCCACAAAATACCGACCTGCTGTGCGATCGGCTTTTTCATAATCCCGATTGTAAAGAAAAACACTGAGCCCCGTATCAAGACCCACGGCAAAGCCAGAGTTGCCCAAATTGTAAACCAAGTTGTTGTCGTAGCTTAAAGTCCCGTACTGACCAACATCTAAATATTCTTTCACTGTTGTGACTGAAAGACCGTAAGAGTTGCGCATCTGCACGTTTTGTAAACGAGAATTCAAATCATAGCTAATGAATGGAGTTTTAACATCCGTGCGTTTTGAGCCATGAAATGGCGTCAATGAGCTGATTCCGGTTCCAACACTGACAGCACTGCGACTGTCGAAGCGATAACGGCCGCCAATAGAACCACTGAGTGAGGTATCATTGTTACCAATCGAACCATCTGGATTTGGTTGCTTTTCGTTTGAAAGATCACCGATCGGAGGACCGTAGTAGGAAAGAGCGAATTTTAAAGAGTAACGAGACAATGATCCGGACTCAGCTTTTAATTTTGAATCAGTGATGTTTTTGTCGTCTTCGAATTTTTTGTTTTGCAAAACTTGTTCAACTTTTAATACCGACGTTGTTTCAGAAGAAGCGACTGCCGTGCCAGAGGTTGCTGCCGGTAAAGAAATTGCCGTTGAAGAACTTTGCGCCTGAGCCGCAAATCCCCCACAAATTAAAGACGCAATGAAAAGCACCATTTTCATGAATATCTCCCTATTTCCGAGAGTTTGTACCTGCCCGTTCGGGAAAAAGATAGTCAAGGTTCAGTCAGAGAAGTTACTGAGAAGTTTTTTCATTAAGACGACGCAGCAGATAGAGAACGCGAGGAATTGCCTGCAAAACATCCAAGGCCGTCATCGCCAGCAAATCGCGCTTTTGAGAGTGCCATAAACTCGCCGTCGCCCCATGTACATAGGCTCCCAAGAGGGCGGCCCGGGTGGCCGGCATCCCCTGCGCCCGTAAAGCCGTAATCATACCAGCTAAAACATCCCCGGTCCCGGCTTTGGCTAAGGCGGAGTTCCCGGAAGCGACAGAATAAATTCTTTTTTGATTGATAACGAGAGTCCCATGACCTTTGAGCAAAACCACACAGCCAAAATGCACTTGAGCTTTTAAAATGGCCGCTGCGCGGTCGGCATTGATTTCTTCACTAGAAATTTTCAAACAGCGCGCAAGTTCACCGACATGGGGAGTGGCAATCCACGTGGCCGGCAAAGGGAAAAGATCTTCGTTGGCGCACACCGTAAGCGCATCCGCATCGATCACCACTTTTTCTTTATTGGCTGCCTTTAATTCACGAATAATTTTCGCCGTGTCTTTAGTCACACCAAAACCAGGCCCAATCAAAATAGCGTCGCAGGGAATTTCACGCCAAGATTTCTTATTTAGATCAGCGAGTAAAAAATCAGGATGTTCTAGCAAGGCTGCGGGAATACTTTTTTGCGCCAAGATCACATAACCACTGCCCATCCGTTGCGCCCCCTGGGCTGAAAGGATGCCAGCCCCCGGATAGTCGGGGCTGCCTGCTAAAATCAAGCTGCGCCCCCGTGTGGCCTTATTATCCGTGATGGAAACTTGAGGCAAAAACTTTGCGGCGGTTCTTTTTTTGAAAATATAAACGGGAGAGGTGGCTTTTTTCATCTTTCTCAGTGTATAACCAGCTTCTATGATCGTAAAGACCGAAGCAGACCTTGAAGGCCTAAAAAGAATCAGTAAAGTTGTCGCTAACTGCCTGCAATACATGGCGCGAGTCATGGAACCGGGCATGACAACAAAAGAACTGGACAACTTGGGCGGCAAGTATTTGGAGCTTCATGGTGCGCGCTCGGGCCCCATGTTGGTTTACAACTTTCCTGGCTACACTTGCATCAGTCTTAATCATGAAGTCGCCCACGGCGTGCCGTCGGACAAAAAAATAAAAGCCGGAGATTTGATCAATATCGATGTTTCCGCAGAACTCGGCGGGTATTACTCTGACAACGGCGGCTCATTTATCGTACCCCCGCAAAAAGAAGAGAATGTACGTTTGTTGGATGCAACAAAGAAAGCTTTGAACGCGGCGATTGCCGCGGTAAAAGCGAAAGAACTGATCAACGTCATTGGCCTTAATGTCGAAAAAGTTGCGAAAGAATATGGCTATACAATCATCGAGAACCTTGGCAGTCATGGTGTCGGCAAAAGTTTGCATGAAGAGCCGACCTTTATCGCTGGTTACTATGATAAGAAAGACAAACGCGTCCTAAAAGAAGGTCAAGTCATCACGATTGAACCCTTTCTATCGACCGGCGCACGCATTGTTGATGAAGAGCCGGACAACTGGACACTGGTGTCTGGCAAAGAATTTCGCAGTGCTCAGTTCGAACACACCATGGTTGTGCTTAAAGACCGCGCCTTAGTTCTGACAATTCCAGATCCTCTTTAGACACAGCGCCTTAAGACTTGGTCCTGGGCCTTATTAGTGAAAGGCTAGGGCCATCACTGTCTTTAGGAGGACCCATGAAAGTACTTTTGGTTTTAGCTTCTCTTTGTATCGGCTTTTCAGTACAAGCTGTGGATAAAAAATTGGGCAACGTTATTGCTGTTGAAAGAGACCTTCTTAATCTTTCCGAAACCTGCATCAAGAATGTTATCAGCGACATTACAAAACCGAGTTCTTTCTTTTCTTGCGCTGTGAAGTTCACAACGGGTGCGGAAACTCCGGTTTCAAAAGGAACCATTTTCAAAATGATTGATAACAATTGCTCCGTGGTAGCTGAAGCAATTAACGGGACTCTTTTGGTGACTTTTGCTGGTGCCAAAAGTTCTTCTTCATTCGAGGCCTCACGCGCCTGCCTTGAGACTGCTTTGGCGGACAAAGAGCCGTTAAAGGTCTTGCTTTACACAGTCGAATAAATTTCGTCTTTTTTGTCTTTAAGAAATAGAGCCTTTCATCTTGCGCCGGCCAATCCGGCGCAGATTTGTGCCGCTCTTCCTGTGCAAATGAAAACTAAACAAGAAAGTTAAGTTTTTTTGTGGTGCTTGAGTCCTTTTTCTTGCCCTTCGTGTACCTGTTTCCTAGAATGATCGGATCTTGATCGAATGCAGTGGAGGCATCTTGGCTAAGCTTTTCTACACGGTATTACCAACTCGCGACCAACTTAAAGAGTACACTGCACAACTCTATCCCGGTTTAGATCACGAAACTCTTTATTCACACTTGCTTTTAAGAAGAATGGCCACGGATCTAGAAATCAATTTGGATTCATTCTTTTCGCGCTTTAACTTGTCTTCGGGGCGTTTCAATTTAATGCTGCTTTTGCAACATGCCGCGAATGGCTTAATGCCTTCTGAGCTTGCGCAAAAAGTAGGCGTTACCCAAGCCACAATTTCGGGTTTGATCAACAGCTTAGAAAAAGCAGAGTTGGTAAAGCGCAACACCCATGAAAAAGACGGACGTTCTTTTGTCATCGTTCTGACCGAAAAAGGACATAAACTGTGCGAAGAAATACTGCCGCAATACTATGTGCGTATCACGGAATTCTGGTCACCCTTTGATCAGAATGATAAAAATTTGCTCAACCACCTTCTTGAACGTCTAATAACAAACGTGACAAAAATCGGCGACGAAAAATAGTTTCTTAATCTGCCGCCAAAGTGCAACTGAGAACCGTGTCTAAGGTAAATCCCGAACCGTTCTGAAATGGGGCAAAGTGGTTGTACGAACGCCCGACCGACATGTGGGGACTAACGCATCTGTCACTGGCATTTTTTAAGCTGCCATTGCCGTTCACATTGTACGGATGTGTGTTGTAGGCTTTACTCGTGTTGACTTGCACCGCAAACATTCCTGTCACTTTCGCCACCGCACAAAAAGCATTAAAAGTCTGCAGAGAACTGCCTAGCACACGAATCAAATCCGCTTGACTGGCCTTGGTCCCAATCGTGCATTGCGGATAAAGTTGATTCCACTCTCGCAGGCAGGCTTGAATATTGCCGCCCGCATCGGGAGTAAACTGGAACATGCCAATGTTTAAACGCGATGCTAGAGGCTGATGAGGGTCTTCATAAAAGTTAACGCCCGCAGGGCGGCGGTAACCTGTTGGTGCATATTTTTCTGCGACCCTTTGAGCCTTCGCCGAATCTGCGGTCGTTAACGACTCCATATACGACAAACACATCATATACTTTGACCACAGTTTAGCAGCCTTGACGTAACCTTGTGGATTGCCAGCAAAGGCTTCTCTTCTGTACGAATTGATTTTATCAGCAAAATCGTTGGCTTTTTTAATCACGGCTGCAGAAGGAATATTTTTACCGTTCAAGGTCGTCGTTAACGTTTGGCTAGTGACATTGCAGAGCGGATGCGAAAGCAAACTATTGGCTGCGTAGCTATTTACATCAGAGCTCAAACCAAAATACGATGCCACGTAGGAAAGCTGCGCTTTGCTTGCGTGCATCTTTAGATCTACGGCATAGGCAATGCGATCGGCGAAGCGGTCCTTCCCTTCAAGATGAACATCACAGCGGTCGGAAGCGTGGGATTCTTGGGCACGACGAACTGGCAAAAGCTCTCGGTAATTCTTGTAACTGTTATCCACCCCTAGTCCGACAGGATAGGCCACTTCGCTAAAAACATCGAAGTTTTCTGGTCTAAATGCATTTGTCGAAGAAGCCGGCTCACGGGGAATTACCGCCGCCGGAGGCGTGGCCGTGGGTGGCACTGCTGGTTCACGCTGTGACGGCGGCTTCTGTGCCATCGCTTGCCCAATAACAGGAAACATAAAAAGCATTACAAAGATGAGTGTTTTCATAACACCCAGATCGGAGCGACAGCTGAGTTCTTAACGAGGCTGGACTAATGCTAGACGTTTAAAGTGCTATTTTACGAGTGCGATTTAAGGTCCCCGCGCGAGATTCCGATAATAAATATGAAACCAAAAAGGGAGTCTCAATATGAGTCAACAGTACGACGTTCCGAATTTGTATAGTTTCTTACACAACACTCCAGAAGGCGGCCTTAGAAAAATGTTTATTGATAATAAGCCTTTCTCTGAAACGCATTTCAACCTCATGATGAAAATCGTCCGCGCTTGCAACGAATCGCAATTCACTGAACACTTTGACAAACAGGACTTTCCAAAAGTAAAAATGGGGCCTGCAGAAATCAAACTCAAAGAAAAATTTTGGGCAGATTGCATGGTGACTTGGAACAATCGCGGCTTGCTAACGCCGGCTGTTGCAACTCGTGCAGCATAATCTGCCTCTTAAAGGCTTATGATTGGCTACCTAACCACAGAACAATTTTTACCCGAGCTGCGTGAGGAACTAAAGGATATCAAATCCACTCACGGCAACTTGATCCTAGCTGATGGGCCCTTACAGGAATCTGTGTGGGCCCATAACATTTGGCTTGATCCACAATTAATTACATTCGAGTCCATTACCCAAGCCGCCAAAGCTTTAAAAGACCTGGGCAAACTGTGGACACCTGTCACTTACGAGCATCACCGTCGTGCACAACTGATTCAAGATCAACTGCCGAAGCTGCGTTCGCGGGTTATGGACTTCTTAGCGCCGTTACCTGACAACAATTTGGGCGCGTGGACTTTGATTGATAAAAATACTCTGATCGCATCCCCTCGCACGGACTCCCCATTTCCGATGGGCGAAGTGCGTTTCAACGAAGACAAGATCAATCCGCCTTCGCGCGCTTATTTAAAACTGTGGGAACTGTTCACCGTCTTTGGGATTATGCCCAAGCCTGGGGAACGAGTTGTGGATTTCGGCAGTTGCCCTGGAGGATGGACATGGGTGTTACAAAAGATCGGCTGCGAAGTGGTCAGTATTGATCGCGCACCACTTGAGCCCCGCATTGCTAAACTTCCGCGCATTGAGTTTATAAAAACCAATGCTTTCACCGTAAAGCCCGAAGACATCGGCAAGATTGATTGGTTTTTTTCTGATATTATTTGTTATCCAGAAAAACTTCTCGAACTGGTTTTGGCTTGGCAAAAGTCCGGTCTTTGTGAGAACTTTGTTTGTACCATTAAGTTTCAAGGCGCTACTGACTTTGTAACTCTTAAAAAGTTTCAAGCCTTAGAAAACGCCACTGTGCGACACTTGCGTCACAACAAACATGAGGTCACCGTATGGATCAAGAAATCTTCAAGCTAGTTAGCAAAGAAGAAGACAAGATCCGCCTTTGGCAAGATCTTGCCGACACCAAGAGTGAAATTCTTTGTAAGGGTAAAGACGACAACTTATGCAATATCAAAGCTTTGTTCTTCAATGAAAAAACCAAAAGTTTAGAGTGCCGTTTTAACTCGTCCGTACGCTTGGTATTGAATGAAGAATATCTCGGTTATGTGTTTATTGGCGGAGAAAAATATTATTTCCAAGCTAAGGCACAGTTTAATCAGGAATACGTGGTCATTCCTTTACCCAAGGAGCTGTATCATCTGCAACGTCGCCAGAATTATCGCGTGCATATTCCCGCAGGCTATAAAGGCTCGTTTGAGATTTTCTCTTTGAATTCAGTGGCGGGGAAAATTGCTTGTGAGCTAGCTGATTTAAGCAGCCAAGGCTGTAAGCTGCAATGTGCGGCGAGCAAAGCCTCTTTCAAAATTGGTGACGAGATCTCCGGACAGTTAATCCTAGGAATGCGTGCGCCGATCGAGGTGCAGGGAATCATTCGTCATGTGCAACTGGACGCACTAAAAAAGACCCAGACATTTGGTGTCGAATTTACTTCGTTAAGTCCTATTCTTGAAAATAGGTTGTTTGCATTAACCATGGAAGTTCACAAAGAAGTTTTTAAGCGCGTGTAACGCGAGTATTCAAAAATTGTTGGCGCGGGCTTTGCAAAAGTAATCACTGGTGTTCAATTGCAACCAGTTACAACTAAGGAGCCCAGCATGAGAAACTTAAAAATGCTCACCCAAAAATATTTTGCCTTTACATTGTTAGCTTTCATCTTGAACTCAGGTGCGGCACAAGGTGCGTCGATTTACCAGCAGGTAGAGTTCAGCAAACAGTATCTGATTCAAACAAACCTTTTGGATTTTACCAACAAGACAACTGTCAGTTTTAATTCGCAACTAAGCTCTGCCGACTGCAAGGGCCTGGTCAAAGAAGACAGCTATTACTGTGAATCTGGAGACTGTAAGGCTCTGACCAGAAATGACTTTTATTACGCAGACTCTAGTGACGTAAAAGCATTACTTAAAAAAGATTCTTATTATTGTGAGTCTGCGGATTGCAAAGCCTTTGCCAAAAAAGACGCTTATTACTGTGAATCTGGAGACTGTAAGGCCTTTATTAGAAACGATGCCTATTACTGCGACACTGGTGATTGTAAGGCTTTTATCAGGAACGACGCCTATTACTGTGACTCAGGAGATTGCAAAGCCTTCATCAGAAACGACGCCTATTACTGTGATTCCGGAGACTGCAAAGCCTTCATCAGAAATGACGCCTACTACTGCAGCTCAAACTCGTGCAAAGCGTTCTTAAGAAAAGATGCTTATTACTGCGAATAAATAACCAAAAAACTTCTAGCTATCGAAGTTGAACTTTTCAGCTTCGATAGCTTCCCTTTATTAAGGCCTAGCGCCCCCCTTCTTGGGGAGAAAGAATTGTGGGCGTTTGTTTTTTGATCGCGTCGTATTCCTGGTCTAAGTTTTTTTGTTGCTGCTTGCGCTTTTCTTCGGCCTGCTTTTTTAAGTCACTTTGGGCTTTTTTATTTTCGTCATAGCGTTTTGTATAATCACGGTGCAATTGATTGAATTCGTCTGTTTTAGAACGGATATAGTCATCAAAATTTTTGCGCTTATCGCGAGTATTTGCTTCGAACTCGTCACGTTTTTCTTTTTGCTCCGAATAGAAGTCTTTGCGCTTGCCTTCCAAGTCATCAAAAAATTCTTTGCGCTCGTCCGAGCTGGCTTTGCGTTTAGAGAAATCTTTGCGTTGTCCGGCTTGTTCTTTGGAAAAGGCTTCGCGCGCCTTGGTTTGCTCTTTGCTGAACTTTTCGCGTTCTTTGGTCATGTCTTTATTAAAGAGCTCGCGCTTCTTGTTGATGATACCCGAAAACTTGCTGCGCACCTCTGAGGGATTCTTAGAAAGATCCGCCATCATCTGATCCATAAAGGCTTTTTCGTCGTTTTCTTTTTGCCGCTCTGGTGGAATATCTTTACGTAAGGCTTCAAAAGCTTCGCGATCCGCTTTCAAAGAGTATTTTTCGTCGACCAAGGTCGTGTCTTCTGCTTTGGCAAATGATGTTAGAAAAAAAACCATTAAGGGCATCAACAAAACAGCGCCAATTCCCGACCTTTGTCGGTTTGTTTCTTGAAACGACGAGACTCTGGCCGCGATATAACGTGATAAACTCATGTTGTGCTCCTGTTTCGGTGTTGAAAATTCTAATTTTGAGAATAATTGGACTCTAAGGAAAACACAACCCACCGATAAGTTGATCATATGTTATACGGACGAAGAGTCATCGAACCACAACGAGTATCCCAAGGGCCGGCCTCCCGCCGGTTCATCCTGAATAAAACATTTCAGTACAAATACTGTTGGTACATGGTAACTGCGGTTGTCGGCGGTGCCTTTTTATTTCTGTTACCCTCATATTTCTTTATCAATCAAAACTATAACCTGTTCACCAGCCTTGCTTATGACACACACCCGCACTTGGTCCAGCATTTGGAACGTGAAGTAACCTGGTTACGAATTTTTTTAGCTGCCAGCTTTATATTCCTGACGGCGGCAACCTTGTTGTTAAGTATTCGCATGACCCGCAACCTGCTTTCACCGTTAATTACAATGGAAAGTCACATGCACAAGTTGATGTTGGGCCAATGGAACGTTCCAGATTATCCGATTCCAGAAGAAGACGACTTTCGCGATCTTTCCATGACCTATGATTACTTTTATAGATCTCTGAAAGCCAATACCGAAACCGAATTAAAACTTTTAGAAAAACTAAGCATCGACCCACAGAATCGTGAGGCCTACGCTGCTTGGAAACATCTGTTATCTGAAAAAAGATCTCGTCTTGGTATTCAAGAAGAGTTTATTACTAGCGAGACCGTCTTAGAGTTGAACGAATTTGATCAGAAACGTCGCGTTTCTTAATAGCTTCGCGTTTGTCATGGGTCTTTTTACCTTTTACCAAAGCGATTTCTAACTTAGCGCGACCCTCTTTAAAATAAATTTTCAAAGGCACACAGGAGTAACCCTTTTCCCGAAGGGCACCAAATATTTCATCCAGCTCTTTGCGATTCAAAAGCAGCTTGCGCAATCTTTCGGGCGCATGATTGTTATAGCTGGATGCTTTGTATTCCGCGATATGGGCATTTTGCAAGAACGCCTCATCACCCCGAAAACTGATATACGAATCCTTCAATTGAACGTCTTTGGCGCGCAAAGATTTCACTTCGCTGCCCATAAGCTGCAAACCCGCTTCGTAGGTTTCTACGATCGTATAGTCAAAGCGAGCTTTTTTGTTCTCTTGAATGATCAGGATGTTGCTCATGGTTCCAGTCCGAACTTCTTATACAAGGTCACAAATTGTGCTGGGCTCAATTCTTCGGCGCGAGCCGTTTCTTTAAAGCCAAGCTCTGCCAGCCACTGGATCAGAGACTCTTCAGTTACTTTCTTTTGAGATAAAATACCAGCCAAATTTTTCTTTAAAAGCTTACGTCGCTGTGCGAATGCCGCTTTCACAAAGGCCAGGAAAGCCTTGCGGTTCTTGATGTCCGTGGCCAGACGCGTGAACGCCAGAACACGGCTAGCGACTTTGGGTGCCGGTGAAAAATCCCGAGGACCCGCTTCCGTCACCATATGGATTTTCCAAAATGTTTGTGCAATCACACTTAGCAGGCCATAGTGCTCTGACTGCGCGGCCGCACGAATTCTTTGTGCGACTTCTTTTTGAAACATCAAAACCATATGTTCTGGCCCGCGGTTTTCGATGGAGCGATCAATGACAATACTTGAAGAAATTTGATAAGGCAGATTGCTGACAAAGACCAATTTTTTATCTGAATAAAATTGCTCCCAAGACAAGCGTAAAGCGTCTTCTTCCAGAACGTTTAAACCTTTTTCTTTCCAGTAGGCAGCGATCACACGGTCTAATTCGATCACTGTCAGCGGCACATTCATCTGTAAAAGATAATCTGTTAAGGCACCAGGGCCTGGCCCCACTTCCACTAAAACTTCGGGCTGAAATTCTTTGACCTGATCGATGATTCTTTCAATCACCGTGTCACTAACCAAAAAATTTTGACCCAAAGATTTTCGGGCCAAGATACCCAGCTCTTCTAAAGCTTTATTTAAACGTTCGCGGGCTTGGCTCATCGAAAATCCGTGGTTAAGGCTTGAGGTGAAGGTCCTAAATCTAAAGTGGAAACTTCACCGGCGTTCATTCGTAAAATTCCGGCATAACCGATCATGGCAGCATTGTCTGTACAATAGCGAATCGGCGGCACGACCAAGCTTAAACCTTTTTTCTGCGCCCACTCTTCAGCTCGGGCACGCAGGCGTGAGTTTGCACTCACTCCCCCGGTTAAGATCACACGCTTCGCGCGAAATATTTTGGCGGCTTTGTCTAATTTGGCAATCAACACGTCGACAATTGCTTCTTGGAAGGAGGCACACAGATCTGGCAATTGTTCTTGCACTAATTCTGGGCCCAGCTGTTCCAGCATTCTTTGCCCAGCAGACTTTAAGCCTGAAAAGCTCATGTCGAAAGTATCGTCATGGATCATGCTGCGCGGAAATTCAAATGCATGGGGATTCCCGGTTTTCGCCATTTGGTCGACTTTAACTCCGCCTGGAAAACCTAAGCCCGCCATTTTAGCAAACTTATCAAAACATTCCCCGGCGGCATCATCTTTCGTCGCACCCAAAACGCGATAATCCCCCAAACCCTTGATTTGATAAAGACTGGTGTGTCCCCCGCTGATCGCAAGACCCACATACGGATAATCAAAATCGTCCGGAGGCGCATAGTGGGCGTCTCGCAAAAACGGTGCAAGTAGATGACCCTCGAGATGATTGACCCCTAAGAAGGGAATTTTTTTGGCTTGAGAAAGAGACTTTGCCGTGACTAAGCCTACGATCAAAGCTCCGATCAGACCGGGTCGATTGGTGACAGCAATGCCCTGCACGTCTTTCCAAGACATGTCGGCTTTTTTAAAGGCTTCTTCGATTAAAGGAATCAGAGCGATGGAGTGATTACGGGCCGCGATTTCAGGAACAATACCACCGTAAATTTCATGTTCTAGATCTTGAGACGCGGCAACAACAGAGTGCACCCATCCGCTACGATCCACAATCGCCACCGAGGTGTCATCACAGCTTGTTTCAATGGCCAGAACTTTTTCAATCACGATATTACTTTTTAAGACCCTTCAAACGGATCTTAGCACGACGGGCCTCTTCTGACTTAGGAAATTTACCAATAACTTCGTCATAAAAGGTCTTTGCTTCGTCTTTCATGCCCAGTTCCTGGAAGGAAACTCCGATTTTATAGGTCGCATCGGCAAATTTTTGACCTTTAGGATATTCATCACGGTATTTTTGATAACTGAGGATGGCTTGTTTCCACTCTTTGCTGTCGAAAGACTTTTGCGCAGCTTCGAAGTGGTCTTTTTTAGTATTTTTTGCCGCCACGGCTTCAGCTTGAGCGGCGGCCTTTTGTGCCTTGAGCGCCCCGATTTCTGCATTCAAGGCATAGACATCTTTTTCCATCTTGATCAAAGCTTCTTGCAAGATGGCTACTTTTTGGTTGAGGTCCCGATTTTGTTCGCTCGAGGTCTTCAAGGCATTTTCAACCCCAGAGTTGCTTTGCCCCTGACGATTTTCCACAACATCCACGCGACCAGTAAGTTCGCGAATTTGCTCTTCCAAATCAGTGACTCGGCTGGATGCTTCCGCTTTTTGCATCGAAACGGTTTGTTGCTGCTGTACTTGACGCTGCTCATTATCACGAACTTCATTACGTGTTTTCAAGCAGCCGCTTAAAAAAAGAGCGGATAAAATTAATACAACAGCAAACTTCATAGAACATCTCCCGTTCTTTGGCGAATTAAACGTGCGGAATTTTCTGCTCTTTCAGCAGCGATGCGGGCACGAACAAATTGTTCTTTTGCTTTAGCGAAATCACGATCTTCAAAATAAATACGACCCTTGCGATAAGCTTCTTCAGCTTGATGCCAATACCCAGGGGAATGGCGGGCCGCTTGAACAGAACGAGCGGCTTCAATGGCCGCTCGTGCGAAGGAATAATCCTCGATAGGTGCGGGAACTGTCTGACAACTAACGATCACCGTGAAAAGTAAAATTCCGATGATCAGTCTTTGTAGTTTCACTCCGCACCCTTTCTATGTCTCAACAATTATTGAGCAGGGACAAAGTTTGCACGGCGGTTTTTTGCCCATGCAGACTCAGAATCACCTGTCTCAAGAGGTTTTTCTTTACCGTAGCTGATAACGCTTAAACGATCTGCAGAAATACCAGAGCTTACCATGTAGGCTTTAACTGCATTCGCACGTCTTTCACCCAATGCTACGTTGTACTCAATAGTACCACGAGAGTCACAGTGACCTTCAATTTGAACTTTCGCTTTTGGATTTGCTTTCATCCAAGCTACGTTCGTTGCTACATCCTTTTTAGATTTAGCATCCAAATTGGCTTTATCGTAGCCAAAGTGCACAGTAACTAGACCATCGATTTTACCCGAGTCTGAACCCATTGGATCATAGCTAAGTGGTGAAGAGTCGATACCAGCGCCTGTTGGCATAGTCTGAATTGATTCATCAGATTGAGTTTGCTTACCTTTACAGCCAACTACCATTGCACAAGCGACAAGACCTAGAGCCAATTTACGAAACATGATGTCCTCCTAATGAAGTTCCTAAAGTTATCATTTACAGATAAAAACTTTAATTTATCGCAGCTCATTGTCAAACCTTAGATTTCCTAATTGATGTTGTGTTGCTGTACGGCTAAGACAAATTATGTACAAAAAACTTGGTTCCCTTTTTTTAAGCATTTGTTTACTCACTTCACTCTCGGCGATCGCACAACTTGAAGTGCCGCCGCGGGTTCAGTGGAAGACTCTCAAGACCCCACACTTTGAGGTTATCTTTAATGCCAAGCAGCAGGACTTAGGTCTGCTATATGCTGAAAAACTGGAGAAAGCTTACTTTGAACTTCGCCAGTATTTCAAAGCCATGCCTGAAGTTACGGTCGTGGTCATCAATGATAAAACCGATATCACAAATGGCTATGCAACACGCATCCCTTACCCACACATCATGGCCTATCCCGTGTTGCCAGGCCCCGAGGAAACCCTAGGTGACTCTGGCGATTGGGCTTTTGAGCTTTTGGCCCACGAGTACACTCACATCCTGACTTTTGAACCTGCTAACGGCGTGATGAAGCCACTTCGCCTATTGTTTGGAAATATCATCGCACCGAATTTATTGCTGCCAACCTGGTGGAAAGAAGGGCTGGCCGTGGAAATGGAAACACGCCTGGGCAATCACGGCCGCTTACGTTCCTATTTTCAAGATGCAGCTATTCGCGCGATGGTGGATGACGGAACTTTTGACTCTTTTGATATCGCAGAAGCCAACGAAGTGATTCCGACGTGGCCCAAAGGGATGCGCCCTTATTTGTTTGGCTCTTTGATGTGGAGTCAAATGCTAGCCGACAAAGGCGCTAAGCTTGCTGAAACCTTGAACGAACGCCACGGGGGCCGCGTGCCCTTTTTTATTGAAACACCCGCGCGCGATAATTTAGGACAAAGTTATACGGCAACATACAACCGCATGATGGAAAACACCACAGTACGAGCCCAAGAACAAATGAAGACACTGCGCGAGGCGGAACTTACGCACGTGGTGCAACCAAAAAACGCATTTACCTCGGTCACCGCGCCGTCGATTTCTCCGGATGGTAAGTATTTGGCGGTTGTCGCTGAAGATGATAGCAGTTCCCGCTCGATCAAACTGATCATGCGAGAATCCAATGAACAGAGCTTCCTAGATGCCAAGGCTGCCAACACCGTTGAAAACTTTAACGAAGCGTTTGAACCCGGCACGCATCAAGATGGCCCTCCGAGCGGCAGCATTCAACGCATTAGCTGGTTTCCGAACTCTGAAAAAATAATCTATGACAAAATTGACTATACCAATCGTATCGAGCGCTATTCAGACCTCTATTCTTTTGATTTAAAGTCTAAGAAAACGGTGCGCTTAAGCAAGGGCTTGCGAGCTCGAGAACCGGCAGTGTCCCCCAACGGTGAGATGATCACTTTTGTGAAGTTAGAGGGCGGCAAAACCTCGTTAGGCGTACTTCGCCCCGGAGCAGAAGGGGCCGCTAGTATTTTGTTCATCCCCGCTTTGCAAGAGCGCGTGTCGTATCCACAATTCTGGGATGACGAAACGATTTTATTTTCTTTGCGCAAAGAAGATGGTTCCGAACGTCTTTATAAATACACCTTTGCTAGCAAAAGCGCGGTGCCGATCTTGACTGAATATCCGCAGATTCGTTTTGCTAAAAAAACTTCAGAGGGTCTGCTCTTTAATTCTGGTAAAAATGGCGTGATGAATCTTTATTTGGCTGATGCCGACTTATCCTCTGCGCGTCCGATTTCTCACGCACTGACCGCGTTCTTTACTGGCGACATAGACCCCATTCGCAAAGAAATTTTTGCGACGCAAATGACTTCGCAAGGTTTGAAGGTCGTCGCTATTCCCGCGGACGAGTGGCAGAAGACACCGACACAGTTACCAACGATCGCACCCATGTTCGCCGATCGCTACCCTGAAGTTGCAAACAATGCTCCCTTGCAACCTGAAGTCAGTGCTGCCTTAAAAGAGTCCCAACTTGAGGACTACTCCCCGTACGGGTACTTGTGGCCTCAATATTGGTTTCCGTTTGTTTCTGGTTCCTCGAGTGAAACTGGCGTGGTTTTAACTGCACAGACTTCGGGCTTTGATCCACTGAAAAAACACTCTTACACTTTGATCGGCTCTTGGGATACTGGCACGAATCGCGGCAGCATCGAAGGCAGTTACTTAAATCAAGTCACTTCGTTGCCAATCAGTGCGCTGGGTTTTAAGCGCAGTTCTTACCTAGGCACAACTTCAAACGAAATCAATGACCACGGTGGAATCTTAGCTGTGTTACCAAGCATGTTCTGGGCTTCGCGCTATGCGAACTTACAACTGGGCTGGCAGTATCTGGAACGCTCTTCCCAAACGGCGCAAACCAAGCGCACCGGGCCGATGGTGATGTTAAATTACGCCAATTATTCAAAAGCAGGCGCACAAATTTCCCCAGAATCAGGCGGTGGTGCTTACGTGGGGGCTTACAATTACGTTCAAAGTGAAGGTTATTTAAGTCATTCGCAATTTCTGACCGGCGGAGAATTGTATCTTTCATCGTGGTTGCCAAAACATCACGCCGTCCTTATGCGAGTGAATGGCATTTATACTCCGGAAAAAATTTCGGCGATTTATGGAGTGTCCACTGACTCGATGGTGTTTAACTCTGACAGTCCGCTGCCGCAGTATATTTTGCGGGGTTATAAACGGGGCCAAGTCTTTGGACGGACCCTCGCAACCGCCAATCTGGAATATCGTTTTCCTTTGAAAGATATTTATCGCGGTTCAGGAACAGATCCGTATTTCTTGCGTCGCCTTTCCGGAGCCTTGATTGCCGACGGGGCCGCCACGGAAGGTGCGTTTTTAAATGATCGCGATATGGTTTACGAAAGTGTTACGATGAACCGCACATTTGCCAGCGCGGGGGCCGAGGTGAAGTTAGAAACGACATTGGGTTACCTGTTACCTGTAACTGTGGTCGTCGGTTACTATGTCGCCTTCAATGGCGCCACCGGAAACGAAGGAACCATCGGCACCACCTTCCAGATCACTGGTTTTTAATAAACTTTCGCGCCGAGCCAAACCGCTCGGTCTTGACAAAGAGCGAGCCCCTCGAAATCATTGAAGATAACGACAACTAGTAGCTCGGATGCTGCAACACGCTGTCGGCACCTTGGGGGGATTCATCATGGAGAAAATCAGCTGGATTAAAGAACTTGTGAAAGCTGAGCAACAAATGGAAGAGTCGGGACTCGTCGATATGAGTTTCGGTTTTGATTCAGACCGCATTTTGGTAACAGAATCAATTCAATTCCTTTTGGCTCTTAAAACTGAATTCGTCGATGCTTCTAGCAACTTCAATGAACTAAAGCCTTCTGCTTTAGGACGTATCAAAATCTATGGCATTGCTAAGACCCACGCTGACTTCATGCTGTTCCGTAACGGCTTCAAAATGATTTTCTCGTTAAAGAATCCGGGACAAATCAGTGTGCGTTTTAATTTCATTGGGACTAACTACATCCCGGCTCCTGGCACTATGGAGCATCAACAAACGGCTACTAATGTTATGGACGAGCATATCGTCGAAGCAAAATGGGGAGCGTTTGGGGAGCTTGTATGGACTTACCAAGGCCTTCCAGTAAAATTGGAATACATGGTTCGCCATTATCTTACTTTGTTCATCAAAGAGAGCTCTAAGTAGACTTCAATACTAAAGGTAAATGGCTTCCGAACGCGGGGCTTTGCGACTTAGGATTTTAGGAATCCCTGGCGCTTCGGTCGACACGCGTCCATGCTCAACGCCGCCCGCCTGCTGCGCAGTCGGGTTCGCGCATCCATGCGCCGGCTAAGGTCGACACTTCGGCCATGGACCCCTAAAATCCTAAGCCGCAAATCCTTGCCTTCGATCCGTTGACCAATACTTTTTTTAGACTACGCGTTCGAATTTTGAAAGGCGGGAGTCGAAGATGTGGAAGTGCAGTGGGTTTAGGCTTTTTACTTGGAGCTTTATGGGGTCGCCCACTTTAAACTTTTGTTCGGTGTGATTGGTGATGAGTAAGAGTTCGCCGTTGAAGCTGCACAAGGTGCCTCCGCCCGAGCTTATTTCTTCGACTCGGGCGTTTACTATTTGTCCTTTTTTTAGGGATTGTAGGAAGGACTTTGCGACCATTTTTTTTAACCTAGGTCTTTGGCCATATCAATTCTGCGGAATTGTACGGGGCGTACGATGCCTTCTTTGTTGGCGTTGATGGGCTTCGTTGTGGGTTCGGGTTTTGCTGGTGTGGGTTTGATTGCTGTTGGTTTTTCACCTAAGAAGTTTTGCGCTAGGTTTTGGGTGACGTTGAATAACGCTGAAACATTATTCGCTGTCTGTTGGGCTGCTACTTCTTGTTCTTCGACTTGGGCGCAGGCTGCTTTGAAAGCGTCGCCTAATTTTTTTAGGGCCTCTTGATCTGTTTTTGGCACTTCGAAGGCGTTGCTCATGTCTTGGGAATTATCGCGTTGAAGTGGGGCCATGAAGCTCATGTTATCGACGTCACTGATATCGGATGCTTGAAAGGCTTCGTCAGCGGCGACGTCTGCTTGCACCCATTCTGGCAGGCTTTCTTCGCAGAACATCAGTTGATCGCGGTTTACTTTTGCTATGAATTCAATTTCGCCGACGGCTAGATCCACTTGACGAGCAATTTCTTCGACACTCATCCCCTGATGGGCCAAGCGAGCGGCTTTGACATATTTGATCGTATTCTGGCGTTCAAGAATTTCTGTGTGTGGAATACGGTCTTGGAAGATTTTGGCCACTTCCAAACTTTTTTGCATGCTCTGTTCGATTTTTGCCAATTGTTTGTCGGCAGATTGGATTTTAGTTTGGATGTCTTTGACTTTCGATTCTAACAACGAGGTCAGTTGATTGACCTGTGTTTCCGTACGATCGGAAAGGTCTTCCAGAACGGCGATTTTACTTTGCAACAACTGCAAACCTTTGCTTAAGCGCGGATCATCTTTGCGCGGACGGCTCAGGCGCACCCACATTCCTACAACACCTGCTAAAAGAATTAGATTCACCAATACTTGGAGTAAAAACCAAAAGCTCACCCGGCCTCCTCGCCACACATAGATTTATTCTAGTCTGCCCAAGGTCCAACCGACAATGAGACCTAGGTCTTAAAATGTGCAGGACCTAGACCACGGGCGCCTTTGGCACACAAATTGGCCTGTGCTATCCTGCATGAAAGGGGAGTGTACATATGCTTCGAAATTCTATCGGCAAGATGCTTTGGACATCTGCAATTCTGGCGCTGTCTTTAAGTGCTTGCGGACCTGTGAAATTTTCCGCTTCATCAGAAGAAAATACGACCCCGGTGACCCCTGCCGGAAATTTACGTGATGTTAATTATAACAATGTGATCACGGCTTCGAACAATAAGTTAGATATCGTCTTGATCGTCGATGACTCGAATTCAATGTTGGCCGATAACCAGAAATTGGCGGCGAACTTATCAGGGTTTGTAACGAAATTACAAAGCTCCAATATCGACTGGCAAATGTGCGCCACACCGACCCGCGCCTTACCGACAGCTTCCAATCAGTATGTTTGGGGCGCGTCCTTTTACTGGCAAAAAAATTCGACTCCTTCCTCAGACCTTGGCATCGTCTTAAAAAAGGGAACACCCAACCTTTCTAGTATTTTCACCAATACCATCGAATACATCAACGCGGGCTGGGTTGGTTCTGACGACGAACGCGCGATCAAAGCCGCTTATAGACATGTGTATAACGGCGACCTTCGTTACAGCGGCAACAGCGGCTGCTATCGCCCTGATTCAGCCATTGCGTACATCATCATATCTGACGAAGACGAACGCAGCGTGGGCGGCGATGCCTCACAACAGTTCTATTCCGGAGAACTTAAAGCATTAGAAAACGAAGACAAACCCAATGTATTTGTAGCTTACGTGAAAGAAGTTTTCGGCAATGAACGCCGCTTTACCGTGAACTCGATCATTGTGAAACCTAACGATACTGCTTGTAAAAGCTCTCAAGACGCCGGCGGAGCAAAAAGCCATTACGGCGTAAAATATGCGGAGCTGTCAAATCTAACGGGTGGTGGCATTGGCAGTATTTGCGACAGCGACTATTCTACGAACTTGAATCTCTTCTTTGATAAAATCAATGACTCTTTAAGTTCAGTTCCCCTGGAGTGCGCACCTTACAATAATTCGGTGACGGTGACGATCACGCCAAATATAACTGTGGCTTCCCGAGTTGAGGGTACAAGCTTGGTGTTTGATACCCCGGTCCCTGCTGGCCACACCGTGGATCTAAAATACCAGTGCTCGGATCGCAGCCCAAGTTCAGTCGGCGGCGCAACGATGGATGGCTTTTTCGCAAGGATCGTGAGCTTTTTTAAAAATCTCTTTTAAGTCAGATTCTTAAAGGCTTTTAAAAAGAAAAAGGCAAAGAGCATGAACTCTTTGCCTTTTTTGTTTTTCAAGAAAAGTCTTCTTTTAGTTTCCGAAGAAACCATAGGACTGACGTGGAGCGATCTCATAGATCTGTCCATCAAGTGACGTCGTCAATGGCGTCGACTTCACACCGTCGATTTGGAACAAGTTGCCTTCTGGAGTCAAACCGACAACAACGTTCCCCACTTTGTGGATGCGTTTGAAGTTTTGATCAAGCTTAACAGTCGAAGCGCGCAAGAAAGGTTTTTTAGCTTCGCTGCAACCGAACTCATAAACAGTTCCATTTGTCGTCATCAAATGATTCAAACGACCTGCACGATCATAACCAGTTAGGTAAGCAATACCCACAGCTTGAGTGTCTTTAAGCTCAAGATCAGAAGTCGCAGAAGAACGTGGATCACAGGCAAAACGCACTTTGGAAGCGTAAACTTTCGCAATCCACTGAGCACCGATATGCAAATCTAAAAGTTCTGCGCGTTGAGCTGGAGTTTCTGCGTTGTACTCCACCACAGACTCACCCGCCGCTTGAGCGATTTCACCTTCGTTTTTTGTGAACACGTATTTCGCCGGAAGATTTTTGTCTTCAGGGAACAAGATCAAATGTTGAGCGCGATTGACGATGTGACCTAACTCCGCAACTTGACCCAAAGCTTGGATTTGATTGCTTTTCGTCAGATCCAACGCAAAGAAGCTTTTATTTTTACTGACTAGAAGCAACTCATCCCTGCGTTCAACCTTAGCTGGAGTTTCAAACGTCTCATCAGCATAAGTCACTGCCGACGCCAAAGAGTAAGCTTTCAACGCCGGATGGATGTCCGTCGCATACTTCGCGATTTGCGCATAAGTTTCAACTGTCACGGCGTAAGAACCACCATCAGCAATTCTTCTATCACAAGCCCCTTGTAAACCTTTGCGCGGACCTTTTGAGCAGGTGGTGTGCGGATAACCGTCGATGTGACGAGCTTCATGCATAAACACGCTGGCGCGATCTAAAGCAGAAAAACTGTCGGTCAACATCATTGGACATACATACATTGTGTTACCAAAGCCGTAAACGTAAGCGCCAACACCTTTCGGGCAACTTGCTTGCACGTTAATATCAGCAATGCGGCCGATAAAGTATTCGTACCAGCTTGATGAAAAACGGCCAGAGAAAAGTTCGTCTGAACTTTTCGGCATGTCCGCTTCAAAAGCCGTCGTGCGCATATACATGATTGTCGCAATCAGATTCGAAGTCTGCGAACCATCATAGCAATATTCTTTGTTCGCAAGATTTCTGAACTGCGTAAAGTGAGACGCAATTTCTTTCATCTCATTTTGTGATACACAATTTGCCGCCGATGCGGTCGCACCTACAAGAAGGCCTATGGCCGTCATTAGAACTAAAAACGATTTTTTCATAATTTCCCCTCTGTTATGAAAACTGGGGAAATACTATTCCAAAGTTCTTAAAGATCACCAAAATAACTGATGATGCGGCGACTTATTGCAGGGATTTTAAGCGTTTTTCCGCGTACTCGCGTAAAGCGGGGTCCGGTATCTGTGAGACGATGCGTTTTAACTTTTCGCGTTGCTCCAGATCAGTCTGAGCCCGCATAAAAAGGCCGTCCAAAGCCATCCGGCGCAGGGCTTTTTCCTGCATCGATAAAGTTTCTTCCGGAGAGTGCGTCTGGTGTTCTCCGTCATATCTTAAGGGCGCGGTGGAGATCTCTTCCAAAGCCGAGTTCGTCACTTCCGGAGCAAGACTGAGCGTATACACGGAAAGAATGCGCGCGTTCGCCGAAGAGCTTTCTCCCAGAGTTTGATTTTTCAAATAGGTTACTTCGGCGGCATTTAGTTTTTGTGCAATTCCCGTTAATCGTTGTTCTTGAATTTTTGGGTCGGTAGAAGATTTTTCTAATTCTTTCGCTTCAAACTCAAACCACTGGCGAAAAGCCGCTTGGCGTTTTTCTTGATCAGGCTCTGCCGTAAAAGCCCCGGCCGTCGCAAGAGTCGTTACACCTGACCGCACAACCTCGGCAGTCCCTGGACTTGGCTTTCTGGCACTTTCGGTCACTAAGTCGGCGATAACACCATTAGGGCTTTGAAACCCCCGAGACACCAAAAAACCAGTGATCACCGCTAAAACTAGAAAAAGAAGGACATGCTTTTTATTCATCTAAACCAACTGACTTACGAACTCTTTCATTCGTGCGATCGCCCGTTTCATGGTGTCTTCTGAAACTGCAAAGCTTAAACGCATGTATCCTTCCGTCCCACACTCAATACCAGGCACCGTGGCAACAAAGAAAGTGTCCAAAAGCACATCACAGAAGTCTTTCGAAGTGCGGATGACTTTTCCATTAAAGGACTTACCCAAGACCGCACGCACATCAACCCAAAAATAGAAGGCCCCTTGGGGTTCCGCCACCTTAAATTGCTCGACGGTCGCTAATTCCTTAAGACCTGATTTCTTGCGGGCGATCAGTTTTTTCACCACGTCGTTCACATCGGCCTCACTCGATTTCAAAGCGCTCAATAAAGCGTGCTGCGAAATGCTGGAGGGCGAACCTGTCGACTGACTTTGATAATCAGCCATGGCCGTGATGATCTTTTCAGGACCCGCGGCCCAACCGATGCGCCATCCGGTCATGGAATAAGCTTTAGATCCCCCATTTACTAGGATCGTACGATCTTTTAAATCTGGAGCCACATGTAAAATATGTGGCGCCACTTTGCTGCCATCAAAAACCAAGCGATTGTAAATGTCGTCTGAAATAATCGCGACCTGTGGATGCTTTCTCAAAACATCACCCAGAGCCTTTAGTTCATCGGCCGTGTATTGCAAACCTGTCGGATTACTGGGAGAACAAAATAAAAACGCTTTGGTTTTTAGATTGATTGCTTTTTCCAAAAGTTCTGGCGTTATCTTAAAGTTTTCAGCTTCGCCACATTCGACAATATGAGGCACCCCATCCGCAAGTTCCACCATTGTTGGATAGCTGACCCAATAAGGTGTCGCAATAATCACCTCATCGCCCGGGGAACAAAGCATTTGCAATGCTGCAAAGATAATATATTTCGCACCCGAAGCCACTGTGATTTGTTTGACACCGTAATCAAATCCCAATTCTTCTTTGATTTTTTCAGAGATGGCTTTGCGCAATTCAACGGTGCCGTTGGCAGGAGTGTATTTTGTCAGTCCTTTTTGAATAGCTTCGATGCCGGCATCAGAGGGAGCTTTAAAAGTAGGCCAGTCCGGCTCTCCGACCGTCAACGAGATCACGTCGTGACCTTTGGCCGCTAGTTCTTTGGCCTTCGCGACAAGAAAAAGGGTGGGAGACGTTTTTAAATTCTGTGCACGTTTCGACAACTCCATGGACACCCGCTCCTATTTCTTAATTTTTTCATCTAAGGCTTTAATCACGCATTCTGGAACCAGGTCTTTTAAAGGGCCATTATTTAAAGCCAACTCTTTGACCCCGCGGGACGAGACATAATAAAACTCGGGGCTGGCGAAAACCAAAAGAGTTTCGATTTCTGGCGCGATCTTGCGATTCATATTCGCCATCGTAAGCTCGTATTCAAAATCCACCACGGCACGCAAACCGCGGATAATAACTTTAGAGTTGGCCTTTTTCATATAGTCCACAGTCAGGCCGCCAAAAATATCCACTTTGACATTTTGTAAGTGCGATAAGGACTTTTCTATCAAAGACTTACGTTCTTCAGCCGAAAACATAGAACTCTTCTGTGAAGATTGCGCGACCAACACAATCACTTGGTCGTATTGGCGTGCGATGCGATTGATAATATCAACGTGCCCTGAAGTGATCGGATCAAAGCTGCCTGGATATACTGCTACTCTACTCATCGCCTTCACCTTCTTGCAAAGCACTTTCATGACAGAACAGATTTAAAAATTTATCGCCATAGTCTTTTTGATTGTAGCGCACGATGGAACCATAATGTTCATCCATGCGCTCTTTCTGTTCAGACTCAATCGCCATCACAGTTTGCGGACCAAACCCGGCAGATTGACTGGCCGCCATCATTACGTCATGGGCCATTTTTTCCGTAAAGGGAGGATCTGCCAAAATTACATCAAAGGATTCACCGGTATAGGATTTCAGATAGGCCACCACATCCATATTGATGATTTTATATTGATCTTTGGGAACTTTCAGTTTGTCCAAATTCTGGCGTGTGATTGCTAAAGACTTTGGATTCTTTTCGACGAAGGTGCAAAAGCTTGCATCCCGCGACAGCGCTTCAATCCCTAAGTTGCCCGTGCCGCAAAAAAGATCCACGACTTTGGCGCCCTCAAGATAAAACTGTAATTTGTTGAAAAGTGTTTCTTTGACTCGATCCGTGGTCGGACGAATGTGATCGGCCTTGAAAGCGACCAACTGATGTCCACGATATTTTCCTGCTATAATTCTCATACCAACATATCCTCCGCCATTTTTACGACGGCGAAAATGTCTTCAAAAGGTTTTGGCACAAAATGACTGGCACCCATTTGTTGGGCCGTCTGCATGTTGTGTTCTCCGGAAAAGGCCGACATCAAAATCACTTTGGCTTTGTTGTCGTTACCGATTTCTTTTAAAACCTCGGGCCCGGTCATACCTGGCATTAAGACGTCTAAAAAAACTAAATCAGGATGCCACGAACGCCAAAGTTGTAAACCTTCAGTGCCGTTCACGGCTTCTTGCACCTCATAACCCTTGCTTTTTAACGCTCGAGACAGTGAGCGTCGCACCAGGGTTTCATCATCAACGATTAGAACTTTCAAAAGTTACTCCGAACTTTTCGTAGGCAGCACGATCGTGAAACAACAGCCCTGAGGTTCCACGTTTTGGAACTGAATTGTGCCGCCAAATTTTTCAATGATGGACTTAGACATACTTAACCCAAGACCCGTCCCATGTCCTTCTTTTTTTGTCGTAAAGAAGGGTTCAAAGATGCGGCGTTGAATATCTTCGGGGATTCCTGGCCCCGTGTCCTCAATGCGAATTAAAACCTGATTAGCACGGACCTCGGTTTCAACACGCAAACGCCCGGGATCCTTCATCGCCTGACAGGCATTGTTAATCAGATTGAATACCACCTGCTGCAATAAATGAGGCTCAACAAAAACGCTGTGCCCCAAAGTTTTTAGGTCCACTTCCAAACGATGTTGCCGCAATGCTGATTTTAACATTGGCAAGGTTCTTTCGATCACTTCATCAACACTGATATACTCCGATGGCTGATCTTCGCCCTTGGAAAAATCTAAAAGATTTTTGATAATTCTTTGTGATCGCGCCGTGGCTTTTTCGATTTCAATCAAATCCGCGCGCAAATTTCCTTCGTCCGTCACTTCCTGCAACAGAACCTGGGTCAAAGCCCTCAAGCCCGTCAATGGATTGTTTAATTCATGCGCAATGTTCCCGGCCAGCATACCGATGGCGCCCATTTTTTCATTCTGCAACATGCGCAGATAAAGCTCTCGCGACTGCGTGATATCCACATATTGATTCACAATATTTGTCGGACGAGCGCCATGTTCAAGAAGTACGGGATAGCTGTGCACCTGATATACGCGCCCATCGACTTGGATTTGACCGCTCGCAGTGACACCCTCTTTCAAGGCGGTGGGTACAGGGCACCCTTCACACTGCGATTTTTTATGGGCAAAGCTTTCAAAGCACTTTTGTTGAAAAAACTTATCAGAAAATTTTCGGTTGGCCCTTACAACATTGTATTCTAGGTCCACAATCGCCACCGGGTCGCGCATACCATCAAAAGTCTTTTCCCAACGATAAGAAAAACTTGAAAGCTGACTTTCCAAAAGCACACGGTCCAATGCCATGCTGAGAGGACGCATGCGATCCGTCATAAAATCAATGAACGGAGTCATTTCTTTATCAGACAAAGAATTTTCAATACACAAAATCGCTTCACCTTCGTCGCCGACCAAATGGCTGGTCAGACGCAGTTCTAACGGGACGGCGTAAGCGCGAATAAACGGACGACCAAAATGATTGGCAAAATAACGAATCAGTTCGGGCGAGGGAACTTCCGCCGTTTTCGGAAACTCAAAATAGGATAAAGTATCAGTTTGATTGAAGTGGCCCGAATGAAAACTTAGAAAAAAAGTTTTTCCTCCACCTAAGCGGTAGGCCAAAATCGGGTCCCCCATCTTATGAAATTTACGCAGCTCTTTGCGCAAAACGCCCAAGATGTCTTCAAATGAATTTTGTGTGCCAAGATCTTTGATAAATCGCACCAGCAGTCGTTCGCGATTCAATTTTTCACTTTCTTCGTTATGGGAAAGCTCAATGAACTGAGTGCGTTCTTCAACCATGCCCTCTAAAGAATGCGTGAGGGCTTCTAGTTGTTTGTTTTGATGGGACGATTCACGCAACAACAGGGAGCGCGACAGGTACATGGAATGCTTTTGCAAGGCGCTCTCTAGCTGCGCCCAGACTTCTCGCTCACTTAAAGGCCACCGCATGAACCGGAATACCTGGGCTTTGTTGATACCCTCTCGGACTTCTTGTTCAGATAAATCTTCCGCAATTAAAATTCGCGGCGCGATTGGCTGATAAAGGCGAGCCTGTACCAGGAACTCCAGGCGGTCTTCCGCGCGAGGGTCCTGGACTAAGATCGAGGAAAACTTTTGGGTCTTTAAAAGCGAAAGGGCCTCTGCGCAGGAGGCCCTAAAAACAATTTCCACTTCCCGTTTTTGGAAAGGAAAAAAATGGGGCAGTCTAATTGGCGATACGTTTCCTACCCATAGAATAGGATCCAGCTTGTTCGGCATTGATATTAGGCCCGGCGTATTCCCCATGAAGCGACTTCTCCACGACTCGCAGGTGATCCAACCACATCTGCAAGACATTGTTCAAATCATACTCTAGGACATCCGCTAAAAGAATAAAATCCTTATTTTCCAAAGCGCGTAACGCCTCGGTCACAGTTTTTTTGCTGGCCTCTTCGGCTTTGTACCAATCGACAGGACCAGACCCTTGGAATTGATCGCCCATCATCGCTTTAATCGTGATCGTACTGTCGATCAGATATTCGCAGTTTTGCACCAAATCGTGAATGGCCTTAAACAAGCCCGAAAAGCCCTGAGCCCGCATACGCTTCGAAAGATTTTCAGTTTGTTGAATTAATTCCGGCAAGGCCTCAATCCACCCCTTCAAAACGATCGAGGTGATATCGCGACTGTTTTCAGTTACGTATTCCAAGGTTTCGATGTCAGACAGTTTGACCGTGGAAAAGCGCACCTCTTCGGACTCGGCCACTTCCATGCCGTTAACGATATAACGACACACCACTTGGTTTTCAGAGCGCAGATCGCGCTCGATATCGCTAAAAACTCTTTTAAGTTCGATATTGTCTTGATAAAAATTGCGCAGATCTTCTCCGCTGACTTTAAAGCGTTCCATCGAGCGCCTCCTCTGATTGAATTAAGGCGTCATGAGGAACGTAAGCCTCCACATGGCGGGCTAAACGTTGGTGAATACTCAAAGCTGTCGCACAGATCTCCTCAAGCGACCCTGGACCAATGCGAATTTTTTCCGCTTGGTACCAGTTAATAAGAGGACTCAATTCCGGTACAACTCGGCTAATATTTTGAATAACTTCTTCCGCACTGTCCAACAAAGGTCCGATGGCCTGAAGACCCTTTTCAGGTATTAAGGCGATTTGTTCCATTGCAAAATTATTTATATCTTGCAACTTCGCAGCCCCTTGAATGATTTCCATTCTGTCTGCGATGGGATAAGGGCCTCCTAGATACAGGGCCTGAACCATGCCCCACTGGAAAGCCTCTATGCCAAAATCATTCTGCGCATAACTGACTAACCCCGCGGCACGTGGGATCAGCTCTGAAGCCACTTCGCCTTCCAGGAGCAAAGCCAAGACTTCCCCTAAGCGTTCAGTCACAAGTTTTTCTTCGTTTTCAATGCGATAGATAAAACCCAGCGTCGCCTTCGGGCCGGTTTCCCAGTAATTCACTTTGCCGACAGATACATTCAGCGTCGGCGTGTCTGTTAATGACGCCATATGAATCGGCGCACTGTCACAACCTACAAGAATTTCTGCTTCTTGAACCACGGAAAAAAGTTCGGAAACTGTGGTCTTACCAACCATGTTAATGATCGCTGCCTGCGGAGCCGCCTTGATGATTTCTTCGGCTAACGAGGCCTCGCCCGCAGCCCCGATTAAGACGATTGGCAAACCTTGATAGCGACGGTTAAAATATGCCAGCGTACGACCCCAAGCTTGAGGACTTAAAGATTTATGCTGTTCACTGGCGCCGACATGCAAAGCCATGTAACAATCCGGCAATGCAAAGCTGGGTTCCGCCAATACTGGAGCGAGCCAATCCTGCTCTATGTATTCAACATTTAGCATTGATGCAAAGATGTCAGCCAGATGCACCCGATTGGCACGTTCAGGTCCCACCTGTGCGTAAAAATAAGAACTGACCTCATCAGCCAAACACAAAGTGCCATCGTTATAGCGCGTATAACCCAAAACCGTCGTGTGTAAACCGCTCACCGCGTGAGTCAAATAGCTCGATACCGGCGAAAAGGTCAGATTCACCACGGTGTCGTAATTTTCCGCGACTAACATGTCGACCGTTTCATTTAAACGCTCTAACGACGTATCGAAATCCGCCTCGTCTTGCACCAAGGGGGCAAGAATAGTACTTACCGGCAAAGAGATGTGACGATCCACCGCCGTCAACCCTTCGACCGCCGCGCCAAAACGTGGGCGAGTTAATAAGTGAATTTCGGCCTGAGGATGGGAGCGCTTCAAGGCACGCAACGCAGGCCAAGTCATAAAGATATCGCCAAGTCTAGCGAGTTGAATTACTAGAATTTTCATTTTTCACTTGTTCCTTTACGAGTTCTTTTAACAGCTGCACTCTTTCGGCTTCTTGGCTATATCCCTGCGTCCTCAAGATCTCGCTGTACGCCTTTTCTAACTTCTTCAAAGCCGCTGATAGATAATTGTCCAATTCCTTTTGCATAGTACACACCTTCCTGAGAGAGCATTTGCAGATGTTGAGTAAATTCCTCACGCACACTAATCAGCTCTTCGACATCCTGAAGAGCTTTAAAAACCCGATCATATATTTGCACCGGCTGACTGAACCGAGACAGCAAGGCTTCGACAAAATACTGGAAATATCCCGCCTCGTCTTTTTTGGAACGCAGAATGTCTTGCGCTAACAAAACTAACTCCGCTATATCCGACGCTTGAAAGGTCTTGTGCGTCGCCAAAAAATCACGGGTCGGCAATGCCGCATGGGCTTTCACAATCCAGGCACGATAAATTGCAGTTTGTTCATTCCAAGCCGGCAGCGAAGCCTGTAAAGATTCCGGAGAATTTTCAGTTAAGAACTCTTCCGCCGTGGCCCGATAAAATGGCTGGGCGGCTGCATTGTTTTTGTCTAAATAGATTGTCCAGACGGCCCGCTCTAGGCTGTTGACGATTTTTCGGCTAGCGATTTTTTCGCCACTCAGCTGATCCCACACTGCGCCAAAGACTTTTTCTATCGTCACGTCCTCGGCACACAGATGACTTGCCTGCGTGCACTTGCCAGAATGACTGCATGGTGCACAAGGCACTTGCGTTTGCACCGCGATAGACCTTGCCGCAAAGGCCGCTGTTTTTGAGACGTCGCTGCTGCCGATCACGATTTCGACGATTGGTGTTCCGACTTGGGCGGCGATGTGCTTTATGCTAGTGTCGCCGGTAATCAACAATGCCGCATTATGCAAATGCTTACGCGCTTCCGCCAAATCACAAATCAACAAGTCACCTTCCGAAAAAACGGACAACAGGGTATCCCGTTCAAAAGACGCCCCCAAGATACACACTTCGTAATCGACTAAAGCGATTTCGATAGTGCGCTTTAATTGTTTAAATCGTTCTAGACCCCAGTCTTTTTTCTCGCTGCTGGTAAGACACTGCAACAAAACAAGTTTGCTACGTTTTTTTACTGGTGCTCGCTCGACCGCTTGCACAGGAATATCAAAACCTTTTCCTAACAACTCGACATAATGGAATAAGGATTTCTGATTGCCAGAAAAGCGATCATTAAAATAGCGAATCCACCGATTATTCAATCCCTGAAAACGCCCGTCTTGCTGATACAGGCCACGTTTTTCGGGAATTTCTAAAGTTCCCAAAAGATAAGCGCTCAATTTGTTATGGGTCAAATTAATGGCTTTGTCGTAGTGCTCGCCATCTAAGTCAGCAATCAGCTTTTCAAGCTGCTTATACGACCACAAGATATTGTAAGCCGCTTCTCCGAGGCCTTGCTGCAAAGAAGTCCGATCAAAATAAATATATTTGTCGACCACGCCCTCAAAAATGCGTTCGATATTTGCGAATTGTTTATTTATCAACAAATGAATTTCTGCTTGCGGATTTTTCTGACGCAAACCACGCAGCAGTGGCTCTTGTTGAATGATGTCACCCAAACGAAGCAAAGACAAAACTAAGATCTTCATTATTTCACCAGCTCTGCGAGCACTCTAAAGATTTGCTTTTGCTTTTCTGCCATCAGCGAAGCTTCGACAACAGGAATCACGTCCTTTACCGAAAGCATTTGTTTGGGATGAAAATAAAGGGCTTTCATATTGATGCCAAACTCGTCAAAATGATAGCGCACGGATTCCGCAGAGCGCCCGGTAAGATGAGCAAATAACTCTGAGAATAAATTCCCTTGTTGTCCCCAGCATTCACGGCACGACAGAACATAAGGTTGACCACTCATAACTTCCTGAAAAACGTCCGTTTTAAAAATATCCTGAGCGGTCTGCGCGATCACAACTTCAATACGCTCGGCAATCTCGGGAAACTGCGAACGAAAAACTGGAATCAACGATTCACGGGATTCAATTACGGTAATCTTTAGATTTTCGTCAAGATCTGCCAAAGCAGCTACGTGAAAACCTGAACCCAGGCCCACGACTACCACTTGTTGCGAAGGAATCACCCCCAAAGAGTAGACCCACTTCAAAGCTTCACCGCGCGGGTCCCGCAGGGACGCGAGTTCCGCACCCGCCTCGAAAGCCACCAAGGATCCCTCGTGATTTTCCGAAAATGTAATCATCGACATCTTACGCCACCTTTTGCGAATCAAGAATTTTCTTTTTTAAGCTGCGAACTTCAGAATGACGTGGATTCCACAGAAGAACCCGCTCCATCTCTAGAAGAGCTTTGTCAACATGACCTAGTGTGCAGAATAAATTAATAAGCACCAAGGACATGTCCTCATCTTCTTCCACGGAACCTAAATAGCTTTGTAAGAACTCGATCGACTTCTGAGTTCTGCCGTCACGCAAACCCCAGTTTGCTGCCAGATGCACGGCTGTTCGATTTTTTGGATTGATATCCACCGCCGACTCAATATTCGCCCACGCCAGTTCATTATCACCAAAGTGATTATGAACCATGGCCAGTCCCACCCAGGCTTTGTCGTTTTGTGGATTGATGGCAACGGCGTTTCTAAAACAGTACAAAGACTTATCAAAATCATTACGTTGCACCTCAAGAGTGCCCAAATTGACAAGCAGTACGTCAGACTTTGGATTCATCGTGTAGGCTTTATTATAGTACTCTTCAGCAGCGTCAAAGTCGCCTTGACGTACAAAGATGTTACCCATGTTTTTATAGGTTTCAAAAAGGGACTCATTTTCTTCTTTAAGGACGGCCAAAGCCTCATAGTACTTATCCAAAGCTTCTTGATCTTTACCTAACTTATAAAGAGCCGTGGCGTATCTGAAGAGATTTGCAAACCCGTATTCAATATCAACCAAAGCACGGCGAGCGATTAATGCCTCTTGATGGCGCGAGGTCGTTTCAAGGCAAGTTGCCAAAAGCCCCAACGTCACAGGATGACGCGAATCACGATTGCAAGCCTGACGGAGGATATTCAGCGCTAAAGAATATTCTCTATGCTTCATAAGCAAACGCGCATTCTTTAGATAAGAAGCCAAACGAATATCAACGATCGGTGCCGGAGCTTCACTCACCTGCACGTCGGCATCGAAGTCGGCAATTGCTTGCTGGGGATCAAAGTATACTTTTATTTTTTCTTGAGCTGGAACTTCGATAGGTCCTAAATGCGGTTCGTTGACGTCACTGGACTTTTGCACAATCTGGTTATCTAACATCTGATTTTGTCTCCTCAGACTTTTCTGAAGAGCAACACAGATGCCACAGGTCGTTTCCTGTTTTATTTGATTTGAGGCAAGTTCAGCCAGGAGTTTGACTCTTTCAGCGAACTTGCCGTCAGGTTTTTGTCAGGAAAATTTTTCCTAGACCTCTTCGTTTAAACGCTGATTAAACGTTTTAGATTTATAGCTGCTGACGACTTTGCGGTTATGCCGAACATCTTGCAGTTCTTTGATAATTGAATTCTTGGCTAACTCAATACACGAAAGCACTTGAATGTCTTGCTCAATAATACGCATGACGTACTCATCTTTGATTGATAAAGCTTCTTTAATTTCTCGACGAACGATGTCGTTGATCACTGCGACTTCAGAGTTTTCATCCTGAAATTTTGCGATTTGTGCGTCGACATATTTTAGAACGCCTAGAATATGTTCACGGGTTTGATAGAAATGTTCCAAGTTATCAAACTGCCCCTGCGCAAAATTTGCCAGTTCAGTTTCATTCAAAGAATAGAACTTTTCTAAATAGTGATTCTTTTCGTTAAGCAAAGTAATAATTCTGTCCATGTCCCCTCCGTGGTCCATTAACCGGTTTTTTTGTCAGCGTTTTCATTTTTAAATTTTTCAACAGCTTGCACCCATCCGTCATACAACGTCTGCAGAAGCTTTAAGTTGGCGCGCAGCGGTTCTGGATCACCTGTGATATTGCCCTTGGTGTATTGCTCCATCATGAACATGTATAACTGTTCAAGTTGGTTAGCGACCTCACCGCCGACTTTGTGATCTAGAGTATTATTTAACTCCATGATAATGTCGAAAGCCCGACCGATATTCATGCCTCGGTCCGCAATCTTTTTCTCTTCAGCAGCTTTAATTGCCAGCTTCGTGAACTTGATTGCACCCTCGTAAAGCATCAAGAGAATTTTCTCTCGACTGGCACTTTGCACGGATGTATTTTTATACTTCTGATATGCGTTTTTATTCATGGTCCCTCGCTCAGTTACTAATATTTTTTAAGTTATCCAGCTTTTTGCGTCATCGCAGCGACACGGGCTTGTTGCGAATTCAAATCTGACATCTTTTGCTCCAAGTCCGCGAACTTTCTTCTTAAACCTTCTTCTTTTCTTTCCAATTGACGCTCTTTAGTTTCAATTCGTTTGTTTACTTGGGAAATTCGATCGTTAAGACCCTTCTTACGATTTGAAATCACACCAAACTGCCCATTGACCAAATTACCGATTTCTCTTTTTAGTCCAGACACAAACCCCGTGTTAAAACCGTCGCCCCGAAAAAAGGCCGCTACGCCCTGTGGATTGGCATTCAAGGTTTTATTAAATTTGTCTTGGCTAAAGTTCAAAGTACCGTTTCGGTTGAACTCAATTCCCAATTCCCCAATCCGCTTAATTGGTGATTCAAGCCCTAACTGCGGATTTAAGATCACCCGACGTAAAGCATTTTCCACCGACCGCAACATTCCATCGCCACCCAAAGGGCCTAAGCGCGGATTCTTCCCATCAGAAGACTGTATTTTGCTTTGCTTCTGAATAAACTCAAGGGCGCCGTTATAGGCATCCACAAAGCTTTTCACTTTGCCACTGATGACTTCTAAGTTTTCTTTCACACTCATGCGGATTTCTCTGCCTGGCGCCGCGGCTTTTAGATCGAGCGTCACACCCGGAATTAAATCCGTGGTTTTATTTTCTGGCAGCTCGACTTCGAAGCCGTTAACTTTGACCTTGGCATTACGCGCTTCGCGTGACTGGTCGAAGTACATATCTTGATCACCATCCAAAAGGTAAATTTTTGGAAACTGCACCTGGTTGTCTTTGCCCGTACCTAAACCCGAAATCATCAGCTTGAACGGATTTTCACTATCTTTACGATCTTCCAAAATTTGCGCCGTCAAACCCACATTGGCACCATTAATTTGTTTTACCACTCCCTCAAGAGTTGAACTTTTTCCGTTAATATAAACTTCTTTAGTGCCTTCGTTCGTTTCAAATTTAATATACCCCACACCAATTTGTGTTTCGTTCTTATCCGGAAATCCATTCGAAATCGCCCCTGGCTTTTGCGCCAACTGCACCACTTCCAACGAATAGTCACCCGGCACAGCGGTTTGGGGATCCACTTGGCCATCAATTACGTTGGGATCACCACTCAGAAATTTTTTATCAATGAAACCTTGATTCGAAGTCAGCTCACCTAAATTTTTTGTTATCTCTGTCACTTTCGTTTCAAGGTCTGTTACCAGCTTTAACTTATCTTCTTGCTTCACTTTGCTGGCTTCCATTTGTTTCACAGGAATCTTCTCAGCATCCATGAGCTGTTCGACTATGTTTGGTGGTAGCCCAGAGGCCATGCCTGTAATTCTTATTCCTGCCATGAATTCATTGTGTCAAAATGATTCACTAAACGTGAGTCAATTAAATGTCTCTAGGAAGGGCTAGAGGAGCAGGTTTCAAGGCTCAGATGTGATTTAAGACGCAGCGATTTTGACAGCGGCTGTTTTTACAGGACGTCCATCTAGGCAGCAAATGCTTTAAGACCTAAAATAATTAAGCAGAGCGCTTCAACAACTGTCCTCTTGGAGAGTCCGCCGAAGGCAAAGACCAGAGTTCCAGTTCGGGAATTTTTCGAATCACATTGCCCAAGTTGTCTCTGACAACAACAAAACGACCGTTTTCCTCAAACTCTAAGTCGACTGTCCATTTATGCTCTTTTGTAGAAGGTAAATTGCGAAGTTGCTCCATGGCTCTTTCGAGCTGTTCTTCACTCATGGGCTCGTTGTGTTCTTGATTCTGACTGAAGGCTTCTTGTCCGTTAGCGTCCCGATCATGGGTTTCGTCAGACTTGATAGTTTTCCCGGTGGCTTCAACAGAGCGCACTTTGGTGTCGGGAAGTATGTTAGGGATAAATCCTTTAATATTCATACAAGGGATTTATCGGCATTCTCACAATGAAACTTGAATCGTACCTTAAACCGGGTTTCGTGTCAGGACCTTTGCCCAGTAGTACCCCAGGAAGAAACACTCTTCCTGGGTAGGTTGGTACCGAGAGGACACGGAGGCGCCCTCTCAGATCAAACTTTTATTTCTTAATTAAATATTAACCAATCAGTTTCAAGGCTGCATTTGGCATTGAGTTCGCTTGTGCCAATACACTTGTATTCGCTGCCAACAATACCGAGTTACGAGTTGATTCAGCTGAAGCCGCCGCAATGTCAGTGTCGCGGATTCGAGAGTTTGCAGCAGAAATATTTTCATGTTGCACGCCCAAGTTATCAACTGTCGATTGCAAACGATTTTGCAAGGCACCTAAGTTAGCGCGATATCCATTCACTTGCGATTGCGCTTTGTCCACCATCTCAAGAGCCTCTTGGGCGCCACCTTTTGACGAGAAGTCAAAACCTGAGATACCTAAGCTGCTTACCGTTGCGTCAGTTTCACCTGCATTAAAGGAAATTCTGTCGGCTTCAGCATCATTTCCGATACCCACTTGGTAGTCGAATTTGTCACCGGAACCATCGAGAAGTCGAGTTGTACCGAATTTAGTAGTTTGCGTAATACGTTGCGCTTCCGCTTTTAACTGTTGAACCTCTTTATCAAGGAAGCCACGCTCTGTATCACCTACTGTATCAGAAGATGCTTGCACACCTAGTTCTCTCATACGAGTTAAGATGTTTGAAATTTCACTCAAGCCACCCTCTGCTGTTTGCACCATTGAGATACCATCGTTGGCATTTCGACCAGCTTGGCTCAATGAACGAACTTGCGATTTTAAGTTTTCACTGATCGCTAGTCCCGCAGCATCGTCAGCTGCTTTGTTGATTCTGGAGCCAGAAGATAATTGCTCCATTGATTTACTAATTGAACGCTGAGAAGTAATCATAGTTCTTTGAGCGTTGATAGCGGACACGTTTGTTGAAATTCTCATTCCCATTTGGGACCTCCATTTGCGGCAAGCCTTATACCTACTTAGACTTACCAATTGTTACTTGTTGGTGACTCCACCTTGGCCTAGTCTCTCTGCAAGCGAATTCTCATTTGGCAGTCACTCCATTTGAGTTTCTCGAGAGCCTCGACTTTAGTTTCATCGTTGCTGTTGACATACCTTTCGGCGAGGTCTTGGAAGGCTTTAGTCTCGTCCTGCATTTCTGGACCATGGTCGCGCCCAAACTGGACGATGGTCTCGAAAACAAGACCAAAAACGCGCAAAAACCCAAACTAAAGTCCAGCCCCGAGGAAGGTCTTACCAGACAAAAGCCAAAAGCTTGCATGCGAGAACGCGCAATCAAGGCAGAGCCCTCGCAGTAGTAATGCAGTCAGTGATGACGCTACGCTTTAGCTGACATCTCTCTCTCGCAATCTCTGAAGGTCCGTATTAGTGTGTCGCCATGTCAAATCGTGAGCATCTAGATAAAGTTAAAGAAGCCTTGTCTGCCGTTTCACCGAGCTTTTGCCTCGCCAAGTGGACGCAGGTATCTATTCACTTACAAAATGGGACCACTCACTCTTGTCACCATCCCAAAGTCCATAAAATTCCCCTAGATTTGCTAAGGGAGAATCCCGCTGTCTTGCACAACACTCCTCAGAAAATTCAAGAGCGCGAGGCCATGCTTAAAGGGGAGCGGCCTGAAGGATGCAACTATTGCTGGCGTGTCGAAGATACACCGGGTGACAACATTTCAGATCGAATTATCAAGAGCAGTTTTTCTTGGAGTCTTCCGGAATATCAGAAGATTAAGAACAACCCCTTAGATACCAACTTCACCCCTAACTACGTCGAAATAAATTTAGGGGATATCTGCAACTTTAAATGTTCTTACTGCAGTCCCGATGTAAGCACGGCCTGGATGGCGGAGATAAAAAAATTTGGAACTTATCCTACTTCAGGGAATCACCCTTACTTAGATCCCGAGTTTGCTCCGATTCCAGGAAATCAAGAGAATCCATTTCGCGAGGCCTTCTGGAAGTGGTGGCCAGATTTATATCCAAACCTTCATACGTTTCGCGTTACCGGTGGCGAGCCACTGCTTAACAAGGATCTGGATAAAGTGCTGGATTGGATCCAAGAAAATCCAAATCCAAATTTAGTCTTCGCAATCAATACGAATCTTTGTCCACCGGAAGAATTATGGCAGAACTTTCTGCTGAAGCTGAAAAAAATTTCTGACGGCAAATTCGTAAAGAAACTTGAAATATACACCAGTGCAGAGGCTTGGGGCCCTCAAGCAGAGTACATACGTCATGGCATGAACTTCGAACTTTGGCGCAAGCGTTTGTGGGACCTTTTGGAACAAGTTCCGCGGGCTCACGTGACGATTATGGCGACCTATAATGCGCTGAGTGTGCTTTCTTTCGAAAGATTACTGGAAGAAGTGATCAAAATTAAGTCGACTGAGCATCTGTACAATCCAGATCGTTTGGTTCCAGTTTTTATTGATATTTCCTTTTTAAGATACCCATCTCACCAAACCATTAAAATTTTGCCACCTCAATTTGTGAGTTATATGCAGGCACAACTTGATTATATGGTTGCGCATCCTGAAACATATCTGCCTGAAACGAAGAAATATAAAAGAGGCTTTCTGCCATTTGAAATTGATAAAATGGCGCGAATCGTAAACTGGTTCCGGTCAGATCAAGACGAGTTAGATAAGCCAGAGACAAAGCAAACCCTGCAAATCGACTTTTATAAATTTTTTACTGAGCATGACCGTCGACGTAACACTCATTTTCTTGAAACATTTCCGGAGCTCAAAGAGTTCTGGCAATTCTGCATCGACTCTAATGTAAAAAAGAAACTTAACAAATACGTCTGCACGCAACCCTTTGTTTACTTGGACATTCAAGAAGACAGTCAGTGGCTTTGTTGCCCATCTTGGTGCCCGTCAAACATCAGAACAAGTGAAGACAACCCTTCGGGACTTAATAGACCTGATCAATCAGAGGACTTTCTGAAAAACTGGCGTTCAAAAAATGCCCGTGCGGTCAGACGTTCGGTGATGGACGGTTCTTATAGACATTGTGATCACAAAGTCTGTCCCTCTTTGTCTCAGTTGATCAACACTGACGTAGTTCCAGCAAACTTTCTGATCAAAGAACAAATCGAAAAGGAGTATGCGGTTACGACCCCTGAAGAAGCCGAAGAGTTCAGCGGACTTCCTGAAACTCTTTTGTTCGGCTTTGATCGAAGCTGCAATTTAAAATGTCCATCCTGCCGTCCAGACATTGTTCATAACACTCCGGCAGAGTCCGCAGATTACCAGCTTAAATCTTATTTTCTTAATTCTATTGAGAATAATTTATCTTCTTCTCTTAAAAACATGGTTATATCTGGAAGCGGCGATCCATTTTATTCGCGCCTGTTTCGTAATTATCTTATCAACTTTGATGCCACAAAATACCCTAAGCTAGAGTGCATTAAAATTGTGACTAATGGAAATTTACTCACTGAAAAGATGTGGAACAGCCTAAAGGCCCGAGATTTCATTAAGAATATCGAAATCAGTATCGATGCAGGAACCAAAGAAACCTATGAAAATGTCACGCGCCTTGGTGGTAAGTGGGAAAAGCTTCTTGAAAACATGGCCTTTTTGAGCAAGCAAGAAACGATTGAGGAAATGACATTCTCAATGGTCGTCAGCCAGAATAACTACAAAGAGATGGCTCTTTTTCACGATCTTATCTGTGGTATTTTTGCGAATTCAAAAATTAAGATTCAAATTAATTATAGACAAATTGTGCATTGGACAGCGGGGGCTTACACGAAAGAAGAACATATTAATATTTCGGTCTTCGAGCAATCCCATCCAGAGCACACCCTTTTCCTAGAAGAACTAGGAAAAGTGAAAGACAAACCTTTTGTGTCTCACAACTTTCATCACTTGTTTATCTAAGATCTTGAAGATCAGATAAACATCCCAGCATTCCGTGTCTTCCGAAAAATCCCGGGAGCGGGTGCTCCCGGGTGGGCTTAAGACACGAAGGGTTTATGTGGGCGACCCCTCATTCTCGAGGGAGGCCATATCCCAGTACGGGCCCCCATCGATATCGTAAATGTTACGAAAAGTGTTTTATCTTTTGTTTCTATTTATTTTATTAAACTAGTTTCAATGCTACGTTTGGTAACTGGTTGGCCTGCGCTAACACTGATACTGCTGTGTTTTGCAAGATGCTCGCCGAAGCCATCTCTGCCGTTTCTTTTGCCACGTCAGTGTCGCGAATTCGAGAGTTCGCGGCCGATAAGTTCTCATACGACACGTCTAAGTTACTGACCGTCGATTCTAAGCGCGCTTGCATCGAACCAAAGTTGGCGCGCAAGGCCCCGACCTTTTGAATGGCCTCGTCGACTGACTCCAGTGCACTTCGTGCGTCGGATTTATCGCCAACACCCACCCCCGAAATTCCCAGCGACCCCGCGGTCGCATCGGCATCGAAGTCGAAGGCGATGATATTTTCTTCTCCACCATAAGCGCCCACGTGGAATTCTAATTTACCACCAGAGCCGTCGAGAAGTTTTGTGTTACCGAAGGTCGTTGTTTTTGCGATACGATCCGCCTCTTGGATTAATTGCTTCGCTTCTAAATTAAGGAAGCCGCGTTCCGTATCACCCACCGTATCCGAGGCGGCCTGTACTCCCAGCTCGCGGATACGCGTTAAGATATTCGAGACCTCTGCCAAACCACCCTCGCCCACTTGCGAAAATGAAATCGCATTGTTGGCGTTGTTTCGGGCCGCCGATATACCTTTTAATTGTCCTTTGAAGTTTTCCGAGATCGCCAAACCTGCGGCGTCATCGGATGCGGAAACGATTCTTGAACCCGACGCTAATGCCTGCGCCGAATGTTCAGCTCGTTTTTGCTGTTTACCAAGTACACGTTGTGCTGCGATAGATGCTGTATTCGTTGCGATTCTTAAGCCCATAGAACCTCCAGGGATTAGTGACCGCGTTCGAAGATGTTTTGTGAATCAAGGCTTGAACCAAGGTAGCACCACTTACCTTTAGAACAATCTGTAACTCCACCAACGTCCGCAAGTCTGTTTGTTTTGTTTTTACTTTCCTAAAACCATTAAATTATTTTTTTATAAAAGGTTGGAAAAAGTTCCTCGGGATTAAGGTGACTGATGTCTTAATCTTCGAGGAACGATCGCCACGGAGGTCTTCACACTTTGGAGAAACTCTTAATCATCTTAAGAGTTCTTTTCAGGAGGAAGTTGCGTGTCTTATTCCCAACAAGTAACAGCAAACTATTCGGACCATGGTCCAGAAAACTTTAGGGCCTTAGTCTAGTTTTTTTGGGAGTGCGAAGCTTAGTATCTGATTTTATTGATTTTTGATTTTAAAAAAAGTTGGCCGAAGGTCCAGGTCCAGCTCGACCTAGGCCTTGTAATGTAAGAGTTTTCCAAGATTTATGTTACACAGTTGTGGGCACGGTTTCAAATCCATGCACCCGCTCCGGATTCCGCCTAAGGCACTTGCGCAGACCGCAGAATTGCGTCGGTCAAATTCATCTCGATCGACAACTTTGCGGCAATCCGTGCGCGTCGTTCATCCAAAGTTCCTTTGCAACGCACCGGCAGAGGTTGCGCCGGAATAAAAGCGGTTTCACACAGCAAACGTTTTATTTCCCATGCCTGCAGTGCTGGATTAATTTCTTTCACTTTCATCGCCGCATTTAAAGCCAGCGGTGCCGCCATGCTTGTACCCGACAAGCGCACTGAACCGCCACCGATTAAGGCCCCATTGACCTGATCACCCGGAGCCGCCAGATCAACTTCCTCTTCACCGAAATTAGAAAATGTCGCCAGCTTCAACGCCGTTTTGCTTTTACGATAGTCTTCGTAGTCGCCACGATTGAGCGCCGCGATGACCAGTTTATTTTTAACCGGAGCAGACGCTGGCAAATCATCATTGCGTTCTTGATGCACTTCCAAGCCGGCGTTTCCTGCTGCTATGACAAACAAAGTTTCAGGATTTGAAGCCAATAAATCTATCAAAGCAAAGCGCGATTGGTCATTCACCCCGAAAGGATTTTCTTTAGTACCAAAGCCGAAGCTCATATTTGCAAAAGGCACGCGCTGCCTTTTGATGAACTCAGAAATGTGCTGCAAATAACTGGCTTGAGAATAGTCCCCTGCAAAGCCCACAAGCTCAAACTTCTGGATGTCTTTGAAGGCCAACGACGCCACATGAGTCCCGTGGGAAATCGGGAACGGTGGCTTGCGGTCCAGAGGCAACATGACCACTTCGCGAATATCAGAAGAGTCCGTTCGCAAAAGCTGCGGATCATCATAAAGACCTAAGTGCTTTTGCGAAAGGACACGACTAATTTCCGGATGATGATAATCAAAACCGGTATCAATAATGACAACCGGTTGTCGCGTCACAGCGGTTGTCAGCATTGGTGGGCGAACATTGTCTTTGCTGCTGAAGTGTCCGACTAACTTTCCATTTGCAGAGTAATGTTTGAATTCCTCGATAATTTTAAAAACACCAGCCACCAGACCGTGCTTGAAAGTATAAATTCGTTCCAGCATTTCATCAGCGCCATAGATTTCACTGCGCACAGGATCACTTTCACCCGATGCATTTTGTTCATAAGTATCCACAAACGACAGTTTGCCATTGTTATAGTTCCAAGTGCGAATTTTTCGCGTGGTCATTTGCGGAGTAAAAGTAATAGCCAATTGTGCTGAAATTTTCCCATTGGCATAAACCAAGTAACTGCCATCAGCTTGCGGAGAATATGTTTCGTACTGAACTTTCTCCCCTTCAAAGTTGAAAGTTTGCATAAACTCTAAGCGACCGTTCTTATCAAAGGCGTAAATCAAACTGGGCTTACCAGTAGAAAACAAGCGTTGCTGACGACGCAAAGTGCCCCGCACATCACACAGAGTCTCATAGTCGGTGAGTTGCACTTTTTGGGGACAATTTGTTGCCAGAAAATCCTCAGAATCCGTCTGAGCTGGCGCCAAGGCCCAAGTGAAAGTCGGCAACATCAATAAAAACGCTAAACTTTTTCTTAATCGCACAATGTCCTCGTCTTACTTTTCTTGATACGTACAATATTAAAGCCAACCCTTAAAGAGCTTTTACCGACGGTGTTCCATCAAAGAAAGAACGTTGATTCCGGCAAATGTGGGATCGGATAGATTATGCCTTACATAATCAAGCAAAGGAGTTTCGACAACGTACTGCGAACTTTTTCTGAAGCTCGCATGGCGAAATATAATTTCACCATTCCTTTCAAAAAATATTCCCTGATGAGAAATGTCCAAAGCGGTACCTATGGCGTCACGTACGTTCCAATTTTTTCTTACAATATTAATAACTCCCGCTGCGGGAAAGTGCAGAAGCATCTCGGGGTTCTGAAGCAGATCAGACTTTTCTATGTACGGCAAACTGACGACGGCGTTCGGCAAGTTTTGGGTCTTTTCTTTTATGTACTGCATTTTTTCAGCAATGAGGTCCGTCGATTTCACCATCGAAGCCGCTTGCTTCTCGTACCACTTTTGTTTTTCAATCAACGTAGTCAGGGACATTGTTTTGCCCACGGCGAGGTAATTTGTAAAGTCTCTTAAGTACCCCAAACGTTCCGCATTTGGCGTCCAATCTAAACTCGTAAAGTGGTTTCTCGTAAACAAACTTATCTTGCCATCTTGATAACGGATACGGTTTAGAACCTCTAAAAAACTGCTCGGTGAATCCGCCAGTGCCAAGGCCATCACCGTTTCAACGTAGGTCGTGCAGTCAAAGGCATCGAATCGGTAAAGAGGATCGTTGTCAAAATGTGACTGCGCACCTTCTCCCAAAGCGCCCCCCAGATAGGGCTTATTTAAAAACTTCGCTGAAAAGTATTCGATTTTCTGTGGCAAGGACACCTGCGGGACACCCTCTTTGGCCGCCATTAAGTAAAGAGCTTTTAAATCAGAAAGGGCCGACTGCTCCAACGGGGAGGTTTGAGAAAGGACGATCAACGGTGCACATAAGACGGCGCAAAGAACAACACCAGCTCTGTTGAAGAAACTCCTGCCCATAACACCTCCTAAACCAACCGCCCTAAATGCCTTAAGCAAAAAGAGGGCTCAGTGAGGTCGATTTTAAGCCGGGCTCGCCCTTAGCCCTTGTGTATCGTTTTGACACGAGGACATTTGCCGCCGCACTTCAGCAGTCCGCCCCCGAGAGAGGCTAGAGTAAACAGTCACCTAATTCCTTCTTATCACTTAAAAATACGCATTTTTCAGACGACCAGTGGTGTATTTACTCTATTTTATTTTGGCAAATTTAATTGACTCAAAATCCCCTTCAAATGTTTATGACCTGCATAGGAGACCTCTATGAAAAAGATCTTTTCGACTTTCGCATTGCTCGCAACCGCTGTGCTTTCTTTGTCGGTAAACGCGCAAGAAAATCAAACAGTCGCACCAACCCCTGAAGTGAAAGCGCCTTCTTATTTTTTGACTTACAGCTTTTATAAATACGATTTGCAAGGCACGAATACAGCCAACACAAATATCTATGGTTTTGAAGCTTCGACCGTGGATTTAAATATGGTGACGGCGACTTGGTTGTACAGCTCCTCATGGACTTTGTTAGCCTTTGTTCCGCACATCAAAAATATGGTCGAGACAAAATACGAACCACTTCCTGGTGGCTTGAACTTCAAAACTCGCGACTTCACCGAGGGCTTGGGTGACATTCGTTTGATGGCGATGACACCTCTTTTGATCAGCGGTCACAATCTAGTTTTAGGTGACATCAGCGTGACTTTGCCGACAGGCAGTATCAACGAAACTTTCACCTCAAACCCATCGCAAAATGCGGCCTACAACATGCAATTGGGTTCGGGCACACCCGATCTAATCGCGGGTACCACATATACCCATACGGTCTCTTCTTGGACCCACACAGCTCGTGGTCAAGTCACAGTTCGCGGTGGAAAAAACGCGAACGGCTGGTCTTTAGGAAACGAATTTATCACCGGTCTTTCCAGCAAATATGGCATCAACAGATATGTTGAGGTCGGTGTTGCCGGAAACTATAAAGCACGTGGCGCAGTTCAAGGCCGTGACGACAAGTACGAACTCAACAACAACTGGAACAACGTCGCTAAGGGTGATGGACACCAATACTATCATGGCGCGCAAATAAACTGGGACACTCAAGTGGTAGCGAAGTTAACGAGCCCTGCTTTTGCAGGCTTAACAGCATCGCTTGAAGGCGGAGTTTCCTTCTGGAGAGACGCGATCAATAAAGACGACATTCGTTTAGACATGCCCTACTGGGCGGCGGCGTCTGTCACCGGTGCTTTCTAATCATTTTTTCATTCGTAAAAGGGCCCGTTGACAGGGTCCCAAGACGCCTTTTACAAAGACCTCTGCGCATCACCAAAGGGGTCTTTGTGAAGTCTTTGCTCCTGCTAATATTTTTTA
>JABWCO010000049.1 GCA_013360185.1 Bdellovibrio sp. | reverse complement strand
TTTTGCAAAACATCGTAAGTAAAAACGCCGTTGTCGTCGATGGTGATCGCATCGAAGAGCTCTTGCTTTGGAAACAACAAGTCACCGGTAAAGTCGACATCACCGACTTCGTATTGATCACCTTCTTCGATACGGATGGTGATATAAATATTCTTTTTATCTGGCGTCACCGTCACCTGCGGACGATCGACCTTGGCTTGCACATAACCTTGATTCCAATACAGAAAACGCAGGATTTGCACGTCTCGATCAAACATCTCTTGCTTGTATTGCCCCGAGCCGCTGATGCCAGAGAAGAATCCGCCCTCTTTAGTCAACATGCTGCTTTTTAGCTGAGTCGTACCCAGATGTTGGTTGCCTAAGAAAGTGATTTGTTTCACTTTGACCTTATCGCTTTCGCGCACCTTGAAAACCAAACGAACCGTTTCGTCTTTTTTCAAGTTTTGCACTTCGGCTTCAACTTTCGCTAAGAAGAAACCTTTGTCCTCATAAAGCTTTTGAATTTTTTCAACCGCTTCTTTGACTTTGTTCATATTCAACAGCTGATAAGCTTTAATGCCTGAGGCATCGGCGATGTCCTCTGATTTTACTTCGCTGTTACCTTCGTAGGTAATTTCCACGACCGAAGGCTTTTCTAAAACTTTATACGTTAAGGTCGCGTCTTTGCCGCTAACTTGACGATCCACTTCGATGTCGTTGAAAAAGCCCAACTTGAAAAGAGCCTCAACATCAGCGCGCACGTCTTGGGCAGAATAAGAGCTGCCCACTTTGGAAGTGATCTTCGCCAAAATGGCATCTTTTTCGATTTTTTTGTTTCCAACAACTTCGATATTCTTAACAATCAGACCGGAAGAGGCTGGGGCTGAAGTCGCCACCGCCACAGAAGCCTTATTTTTTGTGGTTTTCTTTTTAGCGGGAGCCGCCCAAACCGTCGAAGCCAATGAAGTGATTAACAGTGTACAAAGAAGCTTACTCAAAGTTTCAATTCCTCAACAGGTTTTTAAATCAGTTTTTTAAAAACAATAAGATTTTTAAATACTTACAATTTATCCTGGGAATCGTAACTTAAGACCAAAGTCGTGTCAAAGAAGACGCGCCGCACATTGGGTCATTTTCCACGGGGAAACTTAAGAATGCCAAAGACCATCTTTCATTCTATACACTTTCGGGAATCGTGTCGCAAAAGCCAGATCATGAGTCACTACGACCAGGGCTAACTTCATGTCCTCTTTCAAACGGAAAAACAGATCTTGAATTTTCGCACTGGTGGCAGAATCTAAGTTGCCCGTCGGTTCATCTGCGAACAAAATTTTCGGATGGCGTACCAACGCTCGGGCAATCGCCACGCGTTGCAACTCTCCGCCAGAAAGTTGACTTGGATAATGTTCAGCACGATCCGCTAACCCCATAAACTCCAGCAGATGCAGAGCTTTTTCTCGCGCAGCCCTCAGCGGCTCTCCTGCGACGCGACATGGAATCATAACGTTTTCCACTGCAGAAAATTCGCCCAGCAAATGATGGAACTGAAATACAAAGCCCATTTCCGAATTGCGAAAACGCGATAGCTCTTCGTCACCCATCGCCAAAAGATCCCGCCCCTCGCAAAACAACTCGCCACGATTCGGGCGGTCTAAGGTGCCCATAATTTGCAACAGCGTACTTTTTCCCGCACCTGAAGATCCTAAAATGGCCAGAGCCTCGCCCTGCTTAATTTCTAAGCTGACCCCGCGCAAGATTTCTAATTGCCCCGCACCTTGCGCATAGGATTTGTGAATATCAACGGCTCTTAAAAAAACTGGATTATCATTCATTGCGAAGTCCTTGCACAGGGTTGAGCTTTCCACCCCGGCGTGCCGGAGCCAAAGTCGCGATAAAACAAATCAACAACGTGGCCACACAAATAGCCAGAGAGTCGACAAAACGAATATTTAATTCAATCGAATCCAAACGGTACACTTCCCCCGCAATCAAGCCCAAGCGTGCTTGTACGACAGCAAAAAGCAGGCACAAAACAAAACCTAATAAGAATCCAAAAAAGATCCCGATGCCGCCCAAAAATAAACCTTGGAATGCAAAAATTTTGACGATGTCCCGTTGTGAAAGACCAACGGTTTTTAAAATCGCAATGTCTTTGTAACGTCGAACCACATTCACAAATAAGGTGGCCGAGACATTAAACGCCGCTACCAATGTGATAATTAAGACGACCAAAAAAATCCCCGGTCTTTCGACCTCGACTGCTTCAAAAAGATTTTCGTTGGAATCACGCCAGTCACGCACCCAATAAGGAGAGCCTAAAACTTGGCTTAAGTTAAAACTTGCCGTGCGAGCGTGATTGACGTCTTCAAAACGCAAGAGCAATCCCGAATACCGATCGCCAATTTCTGCAATATTTTGTGCGGCTTTTAAGTCAGAAATAATAAACCGCTCGTTCCATTCGTACTTGCCCAGATCTAAAATGCCTTGCACCTGGAACTCGCCCACTCGGCGTTGGAATTTTGCAGGATCCACGGCGTCCGCCACGGGTACGACAATGCGAAAACGCTCGCCGACTTGCAATTCCATTTTGCTAGCCAACCCTTTACCGATAAGAGCCAGCGGCACGTCACCGCTGGAACCCGAAAGGTCTTCCGAACCACTGGTTAAGCGCGGCTTTAAATTTAAAACTTGATTCACACGATCCGTGTCAACACCTTGAAGCAAAACGCCAGAAATTTTACCCCTTTTCGCCAGCACGGCTTCAATAAAAACAAAGCGACTAGAAGAAACCAAGCTTGGTTCAGCTTGCTTTATACGCTCTTCCAGCTCTTGCCAGTCATCAGGAAAACGCGAACGCTTCACGACCTGGGCGTGACCAGAAACTTCGGACATGGCTTTTTTAAGTGTCGATTCAAAACCACTCATCACCGCCATTGAGGCGACCAAGGCAGCCACCCCTAAAATCAAGCCCAGGATCGACAACGGAGCCGACCCGCCAAACAGAGTCTGGCGAGACACTAAGAGCCTCCAAGAAATCCAGGCTAGGTATCTATTCACGAAGAGGCGACCTGGTTGGTGATTTGCTCTTTGAGGTACGCCATAATAAAGCCGTCCAAATCGCCGTCCATCACATCATCAACCTGATTCGTTTCAAAATCCGTACGGTGATCCTTGATCATTTGGTAGGGATGCATCACGTAAGAACGAATTTGCGAACCCCATTCGTTAGCTTTTTTTTGCGAATTCATGACGTCTTTTTCGGCATTGCGTTTTTCAACTTCAATTTCGTAAAGGCGCGCCTTCAACATCTTCAAGGCTTTTTCTCTATTTTGAATTTGCGATCTTTCCAACTGGCACGAAACGATAACACCCGATGGAATGTGGTACATGCGCACGGCAGAGTCGGTTTTATTGACGTGCTGTCCCCCAGCACCACTGGAGCGGAAGGTTTCCACGCGCAGGTCTTCGGGGCGAACTTCGATATTGATATCATCATCCACCTCTGCCCAGGCAAATACCGAAGCAAAAGAAGTATGGCGTCGCGCATTCGAGTCAAAAGGCGAAATGCGCACCAAACGATGCACGCCGGATTCCGCTTTTAAATAACCATAGGCATAAGGGCCTTCCACCAGGAGAGTGCAGGACTTGATGCCTGCGCCTTCGCCCTCGGTCATCTCGATGATTTGTACTTTATAGCCGTGTTTTTCACAGTAGCGCGTGTACATGCGAAGCAACATCTCGGCCCAATCACAGGACTCTGTTCCACCGGCCCCAGAGTTGATCGAAAGATAAGAGCTGTTAGCATCTAGTTCACCACTTAAAACTCGCTTAAGTTCGAGCTCTTGGCCGAACTTTTCGAGAGCGGTGATTTCCGTCTTCACCTCACCAAAGCTGCCTTCATCTTGCGCTTCCACGGCCATTTCCAATAAAACTTGCGCATCGCTTAAGCGATTGGCAAAAGCATCGAACTCGCCCACGGCGCGCTCTAAGAGACTTTTTTCTTTATTGTGTTTTTGCATTTCTGCAGGTTTTTCCCACAGCGCGGGATTTTCGGCTTGGATCGCAAGTTCATCCAAGCGTTTCTTTTTCTTATCTAAGTCAAAGATACCCCCGGAGTTCCTTTGCGAAACTCTCGAGGGACGAAATTTTACTTTTTATATCAGAGGCTTCTGTAACTATCGACATGACGCCAGTGTATCGGGCAAGGTCAAGCTGTCAAGGCCTAGCGCTGCTAGCTGAGCAGCTTTTCAAACACCACATCCTGCAAAGCGAACATCTTTTTTGCGTCTTTTTCGCCGGTTTCGTGGTCGTAACCTAAGAGATGCAAGATTCCGTGCAAAAGCATGTACCCCAGCTCTTCGCGATAGGTCAGGCTATGCTCTTTGGCCTGGCGCTTTAAAACGTCGGGGCACAGAATCAGCTCGCCGAACGAGCCCGGCTCCATCGAGTCAAAACTGAGCACATCGGTGGCGTAGTCTTTGCCCCGAAATTCTTTATTCAACTTTTGCGCAGGCTTTTTATCTAAGAACACCAAGGTGAGTTCTTGTTTTAGGTGAATTGCTTTTAAAACTTTGCGCTTTTGCAGCTCTTTGACTAAATCCGCGGTCCATTTTTGCACAAATTGGCGCGGCACCGGATGCTTGGATTCATTGACGATCACTAATTGCATATCAGACTGACTCGCCCAAACCACCGCCAGCGCTGCGTGGATAATCGATGCGTTGATGATAGATCCCAAGCAAGATTCTTACGAAAGCAAGTTCGACCTTTGAGATGTCTTTCAGAGTCAAATTACACTCATCCAGCTGCCCGTCTGAAAATTTTCTCTGGATAATATTTCGCACAATGTTTTGCAAACGTGTGGGCGTGGGCTCATCCAAAGATCGCGCCGCGGCTTCAATACTGTCAGCAAGCATGCACAGCGCTGATTCGCGGAACTGAGGTTTAGGACCAGGATAGCGGAAGTCATTGTCACTGATTTCTGGGTCATCTTCTTTTTTAAGATCCAAAGCTTTGTTATAAAAATAAGAAATCAAGGTCGTGCCGTGATGCTGGATGATACCGTCTAATATAGGTTTCCCTAACTTAAAGGCCGTGCCCATCTCGATGCCATCTTTCACGTGGGCGATCAGCAAAGTTTTGCTCATAAACGGCGAAATATGATCGTGGGGATTGTGCCCTGGCTTTTGATTTTCGATAAAGTAATTCGCATGCTCCATCTTACCGATGTCGTGGTAATAGCACATGACTTTGCCTAAAAGAGGATTTGCACCGATTTCTTCAGCTGCGGCCTCCACCATCGAACCCACCATCATCGAGTGATGGTAGGTGCCTGGTGCCTTCACAATCATTTCTTTTAAAAGCGGATGATTGAGATTACTAAGCTCGAGCAATTTTACGTCTGTTGTATAGTTGAAAATAGACTCTAATAACGGCACAAACATCATGGCAAAAAGGGCACTGAAAATACCGCCGATGAAGCCCGCGGGAATGGACAGAAGGATCTCTTTCAGTCCGCCCTCTTGGTCAAACTTAGTCATCGTCAAAACGAATGCGATCATCAAGGCATTAACTAGCCCCGTGCGTACGCCGGCAAAGTAAATATCGTTTCTAGTTTTACAATTAAAAACGCCTCGAGCCGCGGCGATCCCACCGACCAGGGATACGAACATGAAGGCAAAGTTATAATCGACCATGATCCCCAGACACACCGACAGAAAGGCCGAAAAAAGCCAGACAATTTCGCCATACGTGATCAGTAAACCCACTAACATCGGGCCCGCAGCCACCGGAGCAGCATATAAGAATACTGAGGCCGGAATCAAATGGCTCATTTTCGAAGCAAAGGCGGCATCCGTCATGAAAAGATAAATTTTCGTAAAGAAGATCACACCAAAGGCAATCAACATCATCACGGAAATATCTTTGAAATCAATTTTCACCTTGTTCATGGTGAAACGCTTCAGATAAGAGAAAAACACCATGATAGCGACCGACAACATAAGCGCCATCGACAAGGCCATGACATCTTTGCGTTTGTCGGCGCGAATGTTTTCGATTTGTTTAATCACCGCCATTTGAAATGGCTGAATCACAGAACCCTGGGTAATGATGGTTTGGTTCTTTTTGATCGTGATCGTAACCGGGATCACCGCATCACGGGCGGCCTGGCGACGGCTTGCGGTTTCTTGTTTATTCAGAGTTAAATTCGGAGTCAGAAGGGAGCGCGCAAAATACAGGATATTAGCTTGGTCGCTGTCATTAAAGCGTATCAAATCTTTCTTCAGTTCAAGGTCGAAGTTTTCTGGCGATTGTAAATCTACGATTTCATCTCGGGAAATAGGGAATTCTTTGCCCAGATTATTTCGATGTACAACCCGCCCGACCACATTACCTTGATTGGTGGGAATAAAGCGATCCGGGGCTTCGGCGATCTTACGATCATACCAGCTTTCCATATTCCGAATCACCACAGATTCAATGCGTGGAGTGAACTTAAGATCAATCAGCCACTCAAACATAAAATCCGAAACCGGGACACCCAGTTCTTTTTCGAATTGCTTTTTATGCTGAAAGAACTCTTTCACTTTCGCGCGATAGGCAGCCGGCGCTGACGGCCAAGAAGTCTCGCGATAATAGGCGCGCATGGTGCGGAAAGAGTGAATCAAGCCCACCGACACACGCTCAAATACCGCCGTATCGAAATCGTAAACAATTGGCACTGAAAACTCAGCTTTGGTGCGCTTTTCTTCTGTGGTGACCTCATCGGTCATCTCAAAGCCGACAGGCGCAGTCACGTCATATTTGGCCACGTCTCCGACATTAAAATTAAAGGGAATATCGAGTTGATAAAAAATCGTGTACGACAAAAGAACACAATACAAAAAGATTAACAGCGCACGCCGCACGAAAAATTTCTCTTCCATGAGCTGCACAAAACGACCAAAGTAAGTTTTCTCAAGGCCAATAGAATCCACCCAGTCTAAAAACTTTAAACTGTGATCCTCATAATTTACTCGAGTCGCGGGACTCTCGCCTTTTTTCGAATTCTTTCCTCGTTGCATAATCTAATCTGTCATCCTTAAAAACACACTCCGTCCTAGCCTAACTCGTTTTAGAATAATTGTCGAAATCACTCAGCAATTGTGCTAGCAATAAAGAGATTCCATCAGAAAGTCGAGGCTCTTTATAGTGAATGCTCCTTCTAACCTACGTCAAATTGCGTCCTTAGTCGAGATCGTATCTGCCCTGCGCGGCCCCAATGGTTGCCCCTGGGATAAGGAGCAAACTCACGAGTCTTTGACTCAATACGCAATCGAAGAGTCCCACGAGCTTGTTGAAGTCATTGAAATGCCCGTCGGGCCCCTGCGCGATAACAAAATCAAAGACGAACTGGGTGATGTTTTATTCCAGGTCATTTTGCATGCACAATTGGCCTCCGAACGAGGCGCTTTCACCTTAGAGGAGGTCATTGCCTCCATCAGCGAAAAATTAGTGCGCCGCCATCCCCATGTTTTCGCCGGTGTCGCGGTGGAGGACTCTGCTGAAGTTATCCGCAATTGGGAAGAAATAAAGAAAAAAGAAAAAGCCGCTGCGGGAGAAACTTCTCCCTATGCTTTAAATGTCCCCCCGTTGCCTGCATTGCAACAAGCCTACAAAATTGGCAAACGCACGGAGAAATTCAAATTTGACTGGGAAAACTTGGACGGCGTGATGTTAAAAGTCGAAGAAGAATTCGACGAGTTGCGCGAAGCTTTAGACAGTGACGTGCACGAAAACATCTTCCACGAGCTGGGAGACGTTTTGTTTTCGTTGGCGCAACTGGGCCGACATTTGGAGATGGAGCCTGAGCAAGTTTTGCGTAAAGCGAATGTGCGCTTTAGTGAAAGATTTAAGGAAATGGTTAGCATTGCTACATCAGAAGGCAAAGACTGGGGCAGTTTTAGTTTAGAAGAAAAAGAAGCGTACTGGCAAAAAGCGAAGGCCGCCCTAAAGAAAAAATAGGAAGGACAACCTCAAGCCATTTCCCCTCCTCAAAAAAAACAATTCTCCTCTGCGGCCTTCTCAAACCGAACACGACGCTCGGTTTTCAGCGCACACGGGATGACCACACGATGCACAACAGCCGAAACAGATCTGCCCGAAATGAGGGGGGCCTAACCTACCTACCTACCTACCTACCTACCTACCTACCTACCTACCTACCTACCTAACTAACTAACTAACTAACTAACTAACTAAAAACTTCACCGAGAAGCCAACCACCCTGGTCGTTGATAATGGCCCTGAATTCCGGTCAAGAGCCTTGCAAAGATGGGCAACCATGAATGGTGTTCGGCTGCATTTTATTGACCCAGGCAAGCCTCAGCAGAATGGATATATTGAATCGTTGAACGGAAAATTCAGAGCCGAATGTCTTGATCGCAACTTGTTCGACAACTTAGAAGTTGCAAGAGTGCTCAGCTTGAAATGGAAAAAAGAGTATGAGACCTACCGGCCGCATTCGAGTCTAAATGGTCTAACTCCATCAGAGTATGCAAAAAAGAAAGGGTCATTAACACAGGCAAGTTCCGAACTCAAAACTGGCTAGGCTACAGGGGGAAGGTCAGAGCCAACAACTTCAACCCCACTTCTTTGCGGTACTTCAAATTGTTATGCTGAGCACACAACACTTGCGCATTCTCTATTCTATTGCTCCCAGCGGCCCATTTACTTAGTTTATGATCCACTTGCAGAAACCATCTACTACCGCACATCTTTCCCGATTGTATATCGCGATGCTGACAAGCTTGATGCCTATTCAATACAATCTTCTTCACACGATTAGAAAAGCCAACCGAGTCCTTCGCGAGTTCTTCTCGCTTCACTGCCACCGTGGCAGTTGAACGGACCGATGTTTTTTGTTTAATCACTTTATCAGTCAAAAATTCTAAGTATGTAACCAAGTCATTTGTTGCCAACGAATGCGACAATAACTCTTGAGCCCTTTGAATTTTAGCGGCTAACTCTTTCGATAAAGTGACGGATACGCGCACACTTTCGTCAGACTGCACAGTCTTCTTTGTCGCCTCAATGACGGGAATATCAAAATAGCTAGCAATTTCTTTTTGGGAGACCTCAAAGGATTGGTTCGCGATACTTTCAAGAATCTCCTCCTTTTCAGCGGACGTTACATTTTTGTGTGTCGTTTTAAAAACCTCCCGAGCCGTTATTTGAAGCAAAGAGATTTGCTGCAATTTTACTTCACCCGACTTGATTTTCTCTCCCAATGCCGGAACTTCAGATAAAAGCCTGGCCGCATCGATACGACGTTGGGCGCTTCCCGCTGAATATCCAACGCCCTCCACAAGGTACGAAAATAAATTAGCAAAGCCTAATTCGAGATACGAGCGACGCTGATCGATTTCTTTGATCGTTAGAAGGATTTCATGAAGAAGCGTGCGTTCCTGTGAAGCTAACGATTTGATTCGTTGATCGAGTTCAATTTTATTTAATTTTTTTAGATTCATTTAGTTCGCCCTTTATAAGTCAGCTAATAATTCCAAGGCTTCCCGCTTCCGTGGTTCCTTTACTTTTTAGTAACACCAGATTCACTGCCACCGTGGCAGTAGATATAACATGACTTTAAGAGCTGGATTTTACGCAAAGATCAGGAGACAAAATAAACAAGAGCACATGGTTCTAAACGCCTCTATAGGCAACGATCTTAGGGCTGTCTTTTTGAAAAATCAAAACACGCGGAAACTCACTCAATAGGCAGAATTGGAACGAAGAAAAATACGTCAAATATTATTTTCAAATAAATGCTGCGTTACTTTTTTTTAAATGCCTAAATTCAAAATTTATGCCTCAAGTACAAGTACAAGTACAAGTACAAGTACAAGTACAAGTACAAGTACAAGTACAAGTACAAGTACAAGTACAAGTACAAGTACAAGTACAAGTACAAGTACAAGTACAAGTACAAGAGGCGACCGCTTCCCGCAGCGATATCTCTCCGCAAGGCCCACTCCTCCTGCATTCCCCGACTTTATAAGCCGAAACAACCGAGAGTTCCGCTTAGTGGCCCGACAAAAAGTTCGTCAGTAATTCAAAACTTCCCAATATCACGCAGACTTGGCCTGGCTTCCCCTTGAGAAGTCTTCAGAAAATGTCGAGGACCTAGACAGAAGAATAATTTTCGAAAATTGCCTAAGTTATCAATCCAAATGAATTTCAAATACTTAGCGCGTCTCAGAATAATACTCATTAAAAATAAAAAAACAAATCCACGTAGTTAGCAGTAACTTTAGTTTTCAGTAATTTTGCACGAAACTCTATTCAAGCAAAAAATGTGGACGTGGGACGCTCAGGAGGGCAAACCGTATGATGAATCAAATCGCACGCAAAACAGTGATCGCCGTTTCGGCAGTTGCTATGTTAGCAGGATGTAACAAGGGTGCTGATTCTTTCTCGTTATTAGCAGACGCTGAGGATTACAAACAGCAGGCTGTCTTTATTCCGAAGAAGATCGATATCCTTTGGGTTGTCGACAACTCCGGATCTATGGAGACATCACAAAACAATCTAGCTTCTAACTTCCAAGCCTTCATCGAGCGCTTCAATCAATCTAATTACGACTTCCGCATGGCCGTCACGACAACCGAAGCTTGGGAAAAACAATTTGATGCCGGCAGTATCAAAGCCCGCATTAAAGATGGTGCCATCTTGCAAACAAGTCCGAAAATCGAAACACATTCTGGCGTGTTCGTGATGGACAAAACAACAGCTGATCTGAATTCAGTATTTTCGACCAATATCAAACAGGGAACTATCGGTAACGGTGATGAAAGAGCTTTCGAAAGCTTTAAACAAACTCTCCTTGAGCCGAACAACTCTGCCTTCCGCCGTGATGACGCGTTCTTAGCTGTTATCATCGTCAGTGACGAAGAGGACTTCTCTGGTTCTTCAGCAACAGCTTTTGAAGACGCCAGCAAAAACTTTACAGTACAAAGTTATGTCGACTTTTTAGATACCTTCACCAAAACATCGGTGTACGGCAAAAACTATTCTGTTAGCACGATCTCTGTTCCCGATACAGCTTGTAAGACACAACTTTCAACAGATGGTTTCTTACGCAAGATCTCAACACGTTTGCCACAACTTGCCGACTTAACTGGCGGCGTAAAGGGTTCATTGTGTTCTAACTTCGGAGAAACTTTAGAGTTGATCTCTGACTCTATCATTCAGTTGTCAGCCGTATTCAAACTTTCGCGTGAACCGCAAGTTGATACGATCGCCGTAACTGTTGATGGCGTGACTGTACAACCCGACGCTGTGAACGGCTGGACATACAACGCTTCAGACTTAACGATCACCTTCCACGGAACCTCTGTGCCAGGTGCAAACGCAAATATTCAAATCGACTTCTATCCTAAGTCGATCAAACTGTAAGAGGAGCTGAACGAATGAGCACGGCGCAAGCAGCATCAAATACAGCTCAATGGTACATCCTTCGTGGGGACATGAAATATGGTCCTTACGAATACAAAGCCTTGATCTCGATGATCCAAAATGGCGAGCTCTATGATTACAACTATGTATGGGCTTCACACATCGACAACTGGACACTGGTTGGTGACCTGCAAGAGTTTTCAAAAGACCGCTTGTGCCGCTTGATCGAAACAAAAGATCATCTGTCGGGCGCCTTTAAAGCTCGTCAATTCCCACGCGTGGATTTGTCGACGCCAGTGTATGCACACAACGACCACACGTTCTTTGACGGTCAAACCTTGAGCGTCAGCGAAAACGGTGCTTTGGTTTTGTTAAATGATCCATTGCTCTTACCAGGGCAAAAAGTTCTTTTGAATTTTAGAACGTCCGAGGTGAATCCTCAGCCGTTCAATGTGCTTTGTGAAGTAGTTCGTAAGAATTATTCCAAGCAACGACTTAATGTTAAATCTGGTTTGCATTACGCAGTTCGTTTCCTCCAAGTGCAAGATCAGGGTTCGAATCAGCTAACTAAATGGACGCACGGTGACGGCTCCAAGGGGGAAACAAATGGCATTTCTTAATTTTATGAACGATTCTGGCTTCGTAGGCTGGTGCATCCTAGTAGTGGGCATCGGTTCACTAGTTCTGGTTGCAGAACGCGCTCGCGCTCTTTACAAAGACTATGCGATGAATGTCGACGAGTTCATGGGCAAAATACAGAATCTAGTTTTAGCGAAAAAACTGGATGAAGCTTTATTGCTTTGCGCACAGTTAGATAAAAAGCCTTTAGCAAACTCTTTTAAAACGATCCTTGAAAAAGCCGATCGTGATGATGATACAATTTTCCAAGCGCACGATATTGCTTTAAGCGAAAACATTCCTTTGTATACGAAACGTTTACATTACCTTTCGATGCTTGCCAACGTGGCAACTTTGTTGGGTCTTCTTGGTACCATCCACGGTCTGATCCTTTCGTTCCAAGCGGTCGCGACAGCCGATCCAGCGCAAAAACAAGCTTTGTTAGCACACGGTATCTCGGTATCGATGTATACAACAGCTTTGGGTCTTGCCGTGGCAATCCCGGCGATGGTGTTCTTCTCTGTCTTGACAGCTCGTCAAAATCAACTGATCGAGCAAATGCAAGAGAAGTGCTCAAAGCTTGCTGAACTTTTAACTAGTGCTCATATCCCAAGTTTGACTCGTCAAAATGTCTACCCGGACAATATGACGGCGCCAACGGCAACTCCTCCGTCACCAAATTCAAAAGCTTCCTAAGGGAAGCTTGCGAATAAAGACGTACAGCTTAAGCTAGGATGGAATTTTATGAGACGCACTAAGAAAATTAAAGTGAATCACAACAGCGAATTCGAGTTGGACTTGGCTCCCCTGCTTGCCGTGATGGTGAAGCTAGTGCCAGTACTTCTAGTGTCCTCTGCTTTCGTGCAAATGATGGTCATTGAATCCGAACTTCCACAGGTTGTAAACGAGGCGATCCAACGCCAAGAACAACAGCCCACCGTCACCAACGTTGCCGTGGAAGTTGTCGCTAAAGAAGGATTTCATATCGTCATTACCGAAAAAGGCAAAGACGTAGTCGAAACAGTTCCATTGAAAGATGGCGCCTTTGATTATGCAACTTTACATCAGAAGTTAGTTGCGGTTAAGAAAGCCCATCCTGACGTTTTCAAAATTGAATTAAGTCCCGATGGCGCTGTTCCTTATAACGATGTCGTTAAAGTGATGGACGAGGCTCGTCAAGCTCGTGACACAAACACTAAGTTCCCCGTGTACGACACCAAACAGGGCAAAAACGTGGAAACGAACTATATGTTTCCAGAAATTGTTTTTGCCAACATGATGGAGGGCTAATCTATGTCACGCCGTCGTAGATATGAACCAAATATAAAGAAAAACTCAACGTTCACCCTGAACATCACCTCGATGACAGACATGTTCACGATCATGCTGGTGTTCTTGCTGCAAACATATTCAACTGCCGAGATACAGATTACGCCTGACAGCGAAATTCGCTTACCTGCGTCTTCATCCATGCTAAATCCGACGGAATCCATAAAGATTTCTCTTTCGAAGAGCTCGCTAAAGATTGACCAGACAAAACTCGCAGATGTGAAAGATGCCGATTTCTTGCCCCAGGACTTAGAATCCAAAGATGCAAACTTCATCAAACCTTTGTTTCAGGAGCTTGATAAAATCGCAAAAGCGGAATCAGACAAGCCTCACGTTAAAGAAGGTCGTATCTTACTTCAAGCTGATAAAGATCTTCCCTACGCAACTTTACGAAAAGTTATGTATACAGCCTCTATGGCGGGATATCCTCAGCTGAAGCTTATTACTTTAGTCGGAGAATAGTTTTATGTATCGCAACATGATTTTACTGCTCGCACTTCAATTATTTTCGTTATCAAGTTTTTCTGCAGAAAGAACTGAAAAAGGGCTTTTACCGGAAGTTCGCTTAAACACCAGCGAAGAAGAAAACGAAAAGAAGGCGCTCAGCAGTGAGGTCATGATCACTCGCTCTGAAAATAAAGCGATTGATTCTTTACAGCAAATCATCAAGAAAAAGAAAGGTGCCAAAGAAGAAGCCGACCTGTGGTATCGTTTGGCGGAGCTCTATATGCGACGCTCAAAATCCGGCCGTTTCTTTGACTTGCACCAAGACACTCCCCTCTTGAAACTTTCTCCGTTTCCAGTAGCCAACGAAAAAGGCTCGGAAGCGATCAAGCGAGCCATTAAAATTTATACTAAAATTGAAATAGACTTTCCGAATTTCAAACAAATGGATTCGGTTCTTTTCAATAATGCCTTTGCAAACCAACAAGTCGCTCAGTTCAAACAATCTGAAGCGCTTTATCTAAAACTGATCACCCGCTTTCCTAAGTCACCTCTGATTCCCGACGGAACTTTGGCCTTAGGTGAATTACTTTACGATCAAGGAAAGTTCAAAGAGTCCTTAGACCATTTTCTAGCGGTTGAAAAATTTCCGAACAGCCGAGTTTACTCTTACGGCATGTATAAAGCCGCTTGGGCATATTACAATCTGCGCGACAGTGACAACGGCATCAAAAAGCTAGTCACTGTGGTAAAAACAAACCCGGCATTGCAGGACGGCGAAGTGCCGACCAATCGCCATAACTTGCGCCGTGAAGCTTTGCGCGATTTAGCTGTCTTTGTGGGTGACTCTTATTCTGCCGACAAACTATATTCCTTCTTTGAAGACTTTACGACTGAAGAAGAACTGGGCGAGTCCATGATCAACATGGCAAAGCTTTATGAATCCCACAGCCGTCAAAAAGAAATGAATATCTTCTTGGGTGAATACATCGACAAACGTTCTTCGGGTCCCGATGTCGTGCGTTCACATCTATTCTTGGTTGAAGCCAATGAAACTTTGAAATTACGTGACAAAGTCATCACTCATTTGCAAGAAGTCAGTGATCTCTGTAAAGGTGATGCGACATGGAGATCCCTGCAAAAGGCCGACATCCTAAAAGCATCTTGCGAAGAAGGCTTCCGCCGCACCAGCCTAGACATGGCGAAAAAATGGTGGGAGATCTGGCTTAAGAACAAACAAAATGTACAGTTTTCAGATCTTACTCAAAAACTATTTAAGTTGATCCTCGACAACGAAGACCCAACAAAACCGGACCTTAAAACTCGCTATGCTTACGCCGAACTTCTTTTCCAACTCGAAAAGTATGACGAAGCCAGCACACAATACAAAATGGTCGGCGACAAATCCGCAGAGCCAACAATGCGCCATGATGCAAACTATGCCGCTTTATATTCGAAAGAAAAAAGCATCGAGAAAAAATCAGATCCTTTAAAAGATGCTGAACGCAAAGATTTAGCAACGAACTATTTGGCCAAGCACCCTACTGGCAAATATGCGACATTGGTTAAATTCAAAGTCGGCCATATCGCCTACGAAGAAAATAACTATCTGGAAGCCGAAAAATGGTTAAAGCCTTTAACGCAGCTAAAAGCCGGCGACCAACCCGATATCAAAAAGAAATCTGAAGATTTGATACTCGACATCCTGAACATCCGCAAAGACTATGCAGGTATTAAGTCCTTTACCAAACAAGTGGTGGGATCTTCCAGCGATGAAGATCGCAAAAAGAGCATGAACAAAATCATGGAAGAAGCCCACTTCACAGAAATTCAAGAGTTCGCGAAAACAGGCGACAAAGACCAGGCCTCGCAAAAACTTATTGCCTTCGCCAAAGAGCACGAGAACTCGAAACTTTCTCAAGATGCTTTATGGCAAGCTTTGAGTATCCTTTATTCTGAAGGCAGGATCTTTGAGGCCGCAGAGCTTTCTACAAAATTCGTGAAAAAATATCCGAACGACAAACGTAACCTGGACGTGCTAAAAGATACGGCCAAAGCGTATGCCGAAGTCGGTCAGATTTCAAAATCAGCAGAAACTTTATTAAAAATTGCAGATCTTGACAAAAAAGACCGCAACAATCAGCTCGAGTTGGCTGCCGATATCTATCTTTTGGAAAAGAAAACAAAAGAAGCCCGCGCCGCTTATACAAACATCTTAAATGGTGCTGACAACAAAACGCTGGAGCGCATCTATACGAAGCTTTTAGATTCCTATAAAAATGAACCTCAAGCAGCAGAACTGGAAAAGTTGCAAAATCAAATCTTAGCAAAAGGTATAGAACCGTTCACAACACAAATCATGATCGCTCGGGCCCGCGCTTTCTTAGATGCCGGTAAAATCTCTCAAGCGTTTGACCTTTCGTTAAAAGCCAACGGTCGGGATGCGCCCGCGGAAGTCCGTGCCGAAGCTCGCCTGATTCAGGCCCGCATTTTAGAAAAAGAATTGGTCCAACAAAGCGTCAAAGCTCGTGAGGAAAAATTTGCTCTGGTTCTTTCGATGAAGACCGAAAAACTAGACAAAGCGCACACCGCCTACCACACGACATTGAAAATGAGCAAAGATCCTTATCAACAACTTGAAGCAATGCGTGGTATCGATCGTTGTTATGCGAACTTCATTGAAAGTTTAGAAACAATGCCTTTGCCTGCGACTTTGAGTGCGGAAGATCAGAAAGCTCTGCGCATAGAAATCGCCAAATTAACGACACCGATTCAAGAAAAGAAAAATGAAAATGAAGCCAAACTCAAAGTATTGGCAGCGTCTAAGGGGCAAGCTTCAAGCACAGAGCGCATTTTGGCCAACGTCCGCCCTGACCAAACGTTGCCTCCGGTGGTGGCGTATCCAGCTGCAGAAAAAATGCTGGCCTTCTTGCCAAACAGCTCTGACATGAGCATCGGTAAAGTGACTCGTTTTGAGACAAAGGCGGCTAAAACTTGTAATAAAACCTTAGTCGGCAGCGGCGGAATCAATCTGGCTAACGCCTTTGATATCGCGGGTAACTGCTATTACTCAAAACAATTTGAAACCGTCGAGCGTCTAGGTCTAGAGCTAGCAAAAAATAAAGAGACCCGCTCTTTGGGGTTATTCTTCGCAAGTCTAGGATCCGAAGGTAAAGGGTTTAATGACAAAGCCCTGTGGATGATTGAGGCCGCTCTTAAAGCGCAGCCAGAAGTCTCTCCGTTCGTGTATCAAAAAGCTCGTTTACTTTATAAAGAAGATGGTTTGATTTCCGCGATGCCATTTTTCGAAAAAGTTTTAGACATGCAAATGCCTTCGACAGAAATGCAAACTTTCGCAGGTATTAAATCTTTCTCAGAGGGAGATTTCACACGCGCGATTGAAAAATTATCTGCCTTGTCGAAAGACCAGTTGTATACTCTTGGTGTAGGCCCAGTCATGAGTGAAGCTTATGCCCAGAAGGGCGAGGTCGACAAAGCATTAAGTTTGATTAAAGAATTGCTTAATGTTCGCAGGGAAAATGTCGATTACTTATTACAGCAGGCTCATTTATTTGAGACCTACAAAGGAAGTCCGACGCTTGCGTTAGACTCTTATGAAAAAGCATTTAAAGCCAGTCAGCAATTGGATATGCGTGATTGGTTAGGTAAGAAAATAGAATATTTGAAAACTCAGAACAAAGTCGGTCAGCACGTTATCTCGGGAGACTTGTAGTATGGAGGGTACAAGTGAAAACTATCATCACAGCGATGGTCGCTTTCATTCTCTTGGGAACAACCGCGACTGCCTTTGCCAAACAAAGAACAGTCCGTAAAGTCCAAGAAGTCAATTTTGGTGAGATGAACCTCAAGGGTACGATTCGTAATCCTGATGGGGCCTACCTTGTGCAAAAAAGGGGCATTAAGTTTATGCCACTTTACGATGTGCAGAAGGATATGGACGCCCGTATTCGCGAATCAGCCCTATATTTGAATAACTAGGATTAGAGGTAATCAATGATCACGTTAATTGTACGTCAATCCCTAAAAAATGGGACGGCGAAAACTTGGAAGTTGCGTTCAAACAACGAAACACACACCTTCGGCTCAAGCCGATTGGCAGACGTCATTTCCGTTTCACCTTACACCAAAGGGATTCAAGGTTTTTTTGAATTCCGTGACAACCGTTGGTGGTATGTGAACATGGACATGGAGGCCAGCGCAAAAGGCTCTGACTCCCCGGCTCTGTGCATTGATGGCGAAAAAACTTTAGAACTTGCCGATTGCACTTTGAAATTTACACCGGTGACGAAAGAGGCGGACCTTTACCTGCGTTTAGATAAAACAGGCAAAGAATCACGCGCCAGTGATAAAAAGTTTCAACTTTTCATGGTCCGCCAATACGGACAAATCGTGGAAACAAAAGTCATCCCTTTAAATAAAAAATTCGTAACGACCATGTCGGGCTCGCCTCTGGTTGTGGCATGCACCCCTTCTGAAGACTGGCACAAACAAGTTGTTGAAAACTTGGAAATCAGCCAAAGAACCGTTTCAATGGAAGACGTGGCTAAACTAGGTCACCTGTCTGCAGATCAGTTAATGGACAAAGAATCAAAACGTGGTTTTTATTTCATTCTGGGTGCAGCCCTGCTGCTGGTTTCTGTCGGCGTTTTTGCTCCGAAAAAAGAAACGGTCGAGACCGCAGCGACACCCCCTAAAGTGGCGCAAAAAATTGTGGTTAAAACAGAGTTAAAACCAAAACGTAAGCGTCTCGAAGCGGCCGCTCCGGCTCCCGCTCCGAAACAAGAAGTTGTCGTGAAAGAAGCTCCGGCAACAGAAAAATCAGCAAAGGCTGAAATGCCAACAAGTGGCAGCCAAGGTAAGGTTTCAAAAATGATGAAGTCGATCGCAGGCGGTCGTATTTCTCAACTGATCGGAAAAGTGTCGGCGCAAGCGGCTAAATCAGGCAACGTCGTTTTTGCGAATGGCGTGAAGGCCGGTTCAGGTCCTTCCGGTCGTGCTCTAGCTGCGGTCGGTGGTATGGAAAAATCAGGTCGTGACTGGGGCTCAGAAGGCACAGGTTCTGGCGTGGTAATTTCAACGGCGGGTAAAGGTGGCGGCAAAAGTGCGTCGGGTATGGGCGGCTTAGCGGCTGGCGGTACTGGCAATGCAGGGGTTGGCTTGATTGAAGAAGAAGGCGAAATTACCGGCGGTCTAGATCGCGAAATTATCGCTCAGTACATCAAATCTAAACTTGGTCAGATCTTATATTGTTATGAGCGCCAATTAAGCGCGAATCCAGATTTATTTGGCAAAGTCGCTGTGAAGTTCACGATCGGCCCCTCAGGGTCCGTGGAACAACAGCTCATCGGTGATACTACACTGAAGAACGCAACCGTAGAGGGATGTATTTTGAACAGGGTTGCAGCATGGAAGTTTCCGAACCCACAAGGTGGAACTCGCGTGCTAGTAACGTATCCATTCCTATTCAAAAGTACAAACTAAGGCAGGGGTTAGAACATGTTGAAAAAAACCATCTTAACTATCATCTTGGCAACATCACAGGCTTTCGCGCAACAAGCAGCGGATACAAAATCCGATCAACGCGGCAGTGATAAGTTGGATATCAAAAAATTGGAACAAAAATATTGGGCCGCAAAAGACGACGACTTCAGTGTCGTGCAAAACCGCCGTTACACGAAAGCCGAACGCTTTTACCTTACCGGCTCTGCAGGTATTCCATTTAATGACCCTTACAGCACCGGAACGATTGTTACTGGCAGCTTGGGTTACTTTTTCAACGAACGCTATGGTATGGAAGTAAATTTTGACTCTGCTTCCATGAAAGACAACGATGCCGTTCATCAGTTTGTAAATTCTTATAAAGCCATCCCCGATCATAACGTGATTAAGTCGTCTTACTTCCTTTCAGGAATCTGGGTGCCTTTCTATGCGAAAATGAGCGTGATGGACAAAGCCATTATTTATTTCGATATGGGTCTTTCTGCAGGAGTAGGAACACTTAATTACGAAATCACACAGGCAGAAGGAAATCTTGCGAAAAGTACCTTTGCTTATAAACTAGGTGTTTTCCAGCAGATGTTTTTCTCGGAACACTTTGCGATCCGTGCCGATCTAATCAACACGTGGTCGACACAAAATAAAATGAAATACTATGCACCAGGATCTTCAGTCGGCGGAACCACCGTTACTGGAAACAGGGATTTAGGATCTGAAACCATCAATAATACATCATTGATGATCGGGATTACTTACTGGCACTAATTTCCCAGGGGTGGGGGGCTTATGAAAGCATCTTTTAAACTATTATTGACGATTCCCTTTCTGTGCGGCACAGCTTTGGCTGACTCTGCGTTGAAAGTGACCAAAGCAGGTCGCGCACCTTCGGCAGGGCTGAAGGTGAAATCCAGCATGGTGCCGACTTTTGAAGTTTATCAAAAGAAAGTCGTGAATGGTAAAGTCGAAATCTATAAAGTAAAAAACATCCCGGCCCTTGACCTCGGCGAAGAACGCCAAGTCACCGCCGCAGATCTTTCGCCTCTGCGCTTACCAACTCAGCGCGATGTGCAAATTAAAGATACACGTCGCCGCGAATCCCCTGCTGTTCTGCAATTTCAATTGCTGCCCTACAACGAGGTGGTGTCCCCTTCTAAAAATTTGACATCTGCGGATGCTTTCAAAAAGATTCCAGACGTTAAGCTGCTCAATCCTGTCATGGACCCCAGCACTACGGATCCCGTGGTGCAATTGACCAAAATGGATGAGATGCAGCCGAATGATTATAAACTTTTGCAGGCATTGATTTTCCTAGAAATTCAAAAAAACTATGAGCTAGCCATGGGACTTTTTGCCGAACTCATGGATGACCCGCAACACCGCATTGAAGCCCTGTACAATTACGCGATGACGGCCAAAGGCATGGGTTTGAATTCTGAATTCCGCCAATACATGATCCAGGTGTCACAAGAGTCAAAAGATAAAAACTGGCAACAAAAAGCAACTGAAGCCTTAGTAAGGTACATCAATGTGCTGGAAACTTCTGATATTGCTCTGATTGACCCGTTGGTATCCAAATATGATCTAGACGTCACCAAGAACGACGAATATCAAATCACCCGCGCTAAACATTATTCAGCGCAAGGTCAGTTAGGTTTAATGGAAGATGCTTTGATTTACATTTCAGAGAAGTCTCCCCGTTACCCAGATGCTTTGCTATTATCAGCACTTTTTAACTATCGCCAAGGTAAAGTGGACGACGCCACGATCCACTTAGATAAGTTAATGACGGCCACAGAAAACCAAAAGACTTCTCAACTGCGTTCTGTCGCAGCTTTAACCTTGGCACGCATCCAGTTCCAAAAGGGTGACTATAAAGATGCTTTCCAATCGTACTTGAAGGTGGATAAGTCAAATCCCCTGTGGCTGCAAGCCATGGTTGAAAGTGCTTGGACCCAAGTTCTGGGCGAAGACTATGAGGGAGCCGCAGGGAACATGTTCTCTTTGCACACGGACTTCTTTAAAAATGCCTTTTCTCCGGAATCATACGTCGTACGTACCGTGGGTTATCTAAACTTGTGTCAATACGGAGACGGCGTCCAAGTGCTCAATGAAATGAGCAAAAAATACACTCCGTGGAAAAAGAAGTTGGAAGATTACTCAAAATCCAACTCAGAAGTAACAAACTATTATGAAACCGTGAAAAGTTGGATCAAAAACTCTGAAATGAAAGAAGTTAACGGTTTACCGCGCTCTTTCATCGTGGAATTAGCACGCCACCCTGCATTTATGAGCGTGCAAAAACAAATCAATACCTACGAAGACGAAATCCAACGCTTTAATCGCATCGCACTGACTTTAGTGAAGCAAGAGCGCGAGCTGATCGCCAAACAAAACGAGGCGAACAAACAACTTGCGGAAGCAAAAAAAGAAATCAAGGGTGATAGCCCGTCAGAAGCTGCCATTGCCAGCGTGCAAGAGGCGGAAAAAAAGCTGATGAGTTACCGCATCCAATACCACATTGCTAAAAAGGCCCGTGTATCGATTAAAAATTTACGCTCTATCGGCTTAGCGCGTATTGAAAAAGAAAAAATAGTCTTACGTGCGCAAGCTTCACAAGCTTTAAAAGGTCGCTTCAGTGACATGTTAGCAAGCTTAAATCGTGTCCTAGATCAAAATGAAGTGCTGCAGTACGAACTGTATTCTGGCGCTGGCGAACACATCCGCTACCAAATGGCTGGCGGCGAAGTGAATGTCAAAGACCGTCCTGAACTTAAAGTACAAAAAGAAAAAAGCTTAAACTGGAAATTTAAAGGCGAAATCTGGGAAGACGAAGTGGGTCACTATCGCTCTTCTTTGAAAAATGTCTGCCCACAAGAATCAAGTGTGGCTGGTCTCGCTGAATAATAAGATTGAGTCATAAGAAAGGTTTTTAAGATGAAATTAACTAAAGCATTCTCTAGCGCAACATTCGGAATCTTATTAAGCATGCACCTCAATGCCGGGGCCCAGAACTCTGCCAAAGATGGACTTGAACGCATTAAGGCCAACGTCAATAACTCAAAGGTCAACCTGCAAGAATATGAGAAAAACCTTAAGACCGTCGAAGGCAATATCTCAGAAGTAACTAAAGCTAAATCCCAAGTGGAAAATCAGCAACGCCAAGTGCTTCAGCAAGCTGAAGAAAACAATCAGGCCATAGGCCGGTTGGGCACTCAGGAAAAAGAAATTCAACAGTTGATGAACGACGAAAAGTCCAAACTCGCCCAAGAAAACCAAAAGGTGCAAGAGTTGGAAGCGATGATCGCCAAGATCAAAGAAAACCAGAAAAAACGTGATATGAATATCAACGATTACCAACTGCAACTAACCCAGCTGCAAGAAGAAAAGAAAATCTGGAATACCCGTGCGAATACGTTAAAAGAACAGAATGAGCAGGTCAGTCAGAAAATGCGTTCTTTAGCGAGTGAAGAAAACGAATGGGTAGCAAAACAAAAAGGCTACCAAGGTGAAGTGAAACGTTGGAGCAAAGAAGTCGAAAGACAACAAAAGCTGAATGATAGTTACAATTCATTAGCTGAAGTCAAATAGACCACAGCTAGACTTAGAACCTTTAAACGCAGGGACTTCACAAAAGAAGTCCCTTTTTTTTGTCTGAGGCTCCAACGAGAGCGCTAGATTCATTGCAATTTTTGATTCGACCTTGTATTCCCTAAACTGGCCTTCGGCGTCTTTTTAGTACGGCCGAATACTCCCATGTAATAGCCCCTAAATTAAAAAAAGTATAATGAGGTTTAAATGAAGCCCCACTCAGTTTCTTCTTGGTTCCGTGGAATAAAAGGACGTTTGCTTTTCGCAGCGTTTGTGCCCGTGATTGGTTTTGTCATCATCTTTGCCGTCTCAATCAATGGTTTGGATCGCACCAATGTACTGCTTAACGATGCACACAGTTTGATCATCCCCAATTTACGTGTGATCGCAGAAATGCGCCAATCACGCAACAAATTCGGTTTTCAAATCTGGGCCGGCATTGACAGTCTTAACAATCCAGAAGAACTCAGTAAAAGAATGAAAAGCGCCCATGAAGGAATCGAAGAGTTTGAAGCCAACTATAAACTTTATGCGGCCGCACGCTTTGCTCCGGGCGAGACAGAAATTCATGACAAAGTAAAAGACACTGTGCCGGAACTTATCAAAGTCATGCACAACATTATCGCACTTGTTGATTCCAAAGATCCTCAGAAAGTGGATGAAGCCCGGAAACTAATGAATGGGTCATTTGCACAGCTCAACGCCGCAGTCCGAGACCACAACCGGGACGTGTCTGAACTTTACGGTAAACTTAGTGAAGAGGAAGCTCTAGAAAGTAAAGAAGCACGAACAGAGGTTTTCAACTTAATTATATTGATCACCGTCCTTTCAGGATTCGCGATCGTTGGACTTTTGATCTGGATAGGCAACAACATTGCAAAATCCGTGGGTTCCATCGCCGAACGCCTCACGACCGCAGGTGGCCAAGTAGCCAGCTCCGTTGAACAGCTCAACGAAGCCGGCAACAGTCTTTCGCAATCGTCTACGGAAGCGGCGGCTTCCTTAGAAGAAACCGTTGCCGCCCTAGAAGAAATGACCTCTATGGTGCAAATGAATTCGGACAACGCCAAACAAGCTGCGGCTTTATCTGCTTCGTCACGCGACTCTGCAGAACAAGGTGAAAAGGAAATTCAGACATTGATTCTTTCGATGACCGGAATTTCTCAATCTTCGAAAAAAATTGAAGAGATCATTCACGTGATCGACGACATCGCATTTCAAACAAATCTTTTGGCCCTGAATGCGGCGGTGGAAGCGGCTCGTGCCGGAGAACAAGGAAAAGGATTTGCGGTAGTGGCAGAAGCCGTACGTGCGTTGGCACAAAGAAGTGCCTCTTCAGCTAAGGATATCACAAGCTTAATTAAAGAATCCGTGTCTCAAATCGAAAGCGGCAGTGATATTGCCGATCGCAGCGGGACGGTTCTTACCAATATCGTAAATTCCATCAAAAAAGTATCTGACTTAAATAACGAAATCGCGGCGGCCAGTGCAGAACAAACGACCGGCATTCAACAAATCGGCAAGGCGATGAATCAGTTAGACCAAGCGTCGCAATCTAACGCGGCGTCAGCTGAAGAAATTGCTGCAACCAGTGGTGAAATCAACAATCTCGCAGCGACTTCACAAAACCTAACTGTCGAACTGTCCGAAGTGATCCTCGGTGTGAAGTTGCAAGAAGAAACCCTAGAGAAAACACCGACCCGTGCCCTTCGAAAGAATTCACAGCCGGCCAAGTCCCCTGCTCTAGCGGCAAAAAATAATGTCGTAACGTTGCCACCGAAAAAAATGGCACCGGCCCCTGAAAAAGCCACGGCTTCGGACGTTATTCCTTTTGACGACGAAGACGACCGCGCTAAAGTCGGAACGACTGACGGATTTTAGAAAACTCCTCGCAGCGTAAAAGCGCTGCGATAGCAAAATAGACAGTCATGCTGACAATAATAATACCACCAAGGGCAAGCACTTGCGGCCCTTGGTTTTTTTCTAAGCCAAGACCTTCATAAATTTTCACGACCACAAACAATCCCAAGCCCGACACCATAAATTTAGCACAAGACTTTATTAACTCTCTGCCGTCAAATGCCACCTGACGGCGATACAGACCAAACCACAGCAGTAAAACCTGCAAAGCAGCGGCATAGACTCCGGCACTGATCAGTCCCACCAGTCCTTGCGATTGCATCAAGCTAGGCGCCAAGGAAATATGTAATAAAAGAGCCGCCAAGGAAGCATACGCCGGAAAAATCGTGTTCTTTAAAGCAAAATACATCGGCATCAACACCCGGCTGCAAGAATGCAACACCAAGCTGACAGCATAAACCTTCAAAACTGTCGCCGTAGCCAGGGCATCACTCGCAGAAAAATGCCCGCGCAAAAACAACACTTCCACAATGGGCTGAGCCAGGAAAAACAATCCCAGAGCAGCCGGCCACGCCAAAAATAAATTCAGCAAAAAACTTTCTTGGGCTGTCTCAATAAACTTTTCGCGCTCAGACAGTGATCTCAACGAACTTAAAGTGGGTAAAAGCACACTGCCGATGCTGACGGAAATCAAAGATAAAGGAAGCTCTAGCAAACGATCCGCCCAATAAATATAAGAGATCGCACCCTCGGGTAAAAAGCTTGCATAGTACAAGTTGACCAAGGTTGAAAACTGCAAAAGCCCCATGCCCACTAAGCCTGGCAGCATATTGCGAAGGACCTTGCGAATGTCTTCACTCCACAGACTCCCCTGCCAGCGCGGCAAATAGCCACGTGCCCACAGCGCCCACCACAATAAGGTGGCCTGCAAAAGCCCCCCAACTAACACACCCCAAGCCAAGCCATCCCCAGGATGCGCAAACCATTCCCCAGGCATAAATGTGAAGGCCAACATCGCGATATTTAATAGAGCTGGAGCTAAAGCCGGAAGGCCGAAACTGCCTAGGGAGTTTAATACCCCCGAACAGTAGGCGTACATCGACACGAAAAAAACGAAGGAAAACATAATGCGGCCCAAGCGCACGGTCAGGTCCCACTTTTCACTTATTTGTGCGTAATCGGCCGAAAGAATCAGTCGAAACAAGTCCTCCGTGAACAGCACTCCCGCAAAGGTCAGACTGCCCATCGCAATCAGCAGGAGCGTATACATGCCATTGGCCAAATTCCGCGCCCGCACCCCCGAGGGGTCTTCGCTGCGAGCTTCAATAAAAACGGGAATAAAACTCACAGACAGGGAGCCTTCCCCCAATAAACGGCGGAAGAGGTTCGGGAAACGAAAGGCCGCGGCCCACGCATCGGTGATCCTGCGCTCAAAGAAGGCCGCCATGGCGATATCCCTGAGCAGGCCGAGTGTGCGGCTTGTCATGGTCCCTGAGGCCATCTTTAAGGCTTTATTGAAGACCTTTTTGCGATCTTCTTTTAATCCGCTTGCTTCCCGAGACACCCTATGTTAATCCCTTTGGTTCTGTTTAAAAAAAGTAAGATTACTGTGGAGGTTATCCCTTGGCAAATCATAAGTCTGCAGCAAAAAGAGCTCGTCAGTCTATCCGTAAAACAACAGTTAACAATGCTCGTAAAAGCACTGTAAAAACTGTTGAAAAAAGCTTGGTTAAAGCTATTCAAGCTAAAGATCTTAAAGCTCTTCCTGAGTTGTTGAAGAAGTTCACTTCTTCAGTAATGAAAGCTGCTAAAACTGGCGTTATCAAAAAAGAAACGGCTTCTCGTAAAATCAGCCGTCTTTCTACACGCGTTTCTGCTGCTAAATAGTAGAATCATTTCGCGCTGAAACAAAGGATCGGATTTGTCTTTTAATAGCAAATTCGATCTCGTTAAAGCTAAGACCATGGGTGACCAACGAGTCACCCTGTTTTTTTTGTGTTGAACGAACCGTTCCACGCAAGAAGACAAAGTCGCCGCCTGGCACTTGGAAGCTCACCACCAATTCATGCCCCTCGGTCAGAACAAATTCTGACAGGATCGACATACCGCCCTCACCGACTTCGCCGGAATCACACAAGAAATAAGCCCCATCACAGAGAATACCTACTTTGCGCTTCATCATGCGTCGCGGATACTGCCGACGGAAATAACCTTTATCTTCGAAGGGAACGGTTGCTGTCATAGCCTACGTATCGGCAGTTTGGCGCAGAAACTCAATTCAGCGCAAGCACGGCAGTCGACCCACAGGTCTTAAGAACCATGTTTTCAAGCCAGATATGGCTGGACAATGGTGAGGATTTTAGAGCCTTGTCGGTTTCAGATAGAACCACCAAGGTCTGTTCAAGATTTTTGATAGTCCATAGTCGAGCTTGATCCAGGTAGCTTTCTAAGAAATAAGGCGGAACTTGGGCATAATGGGCAAGCTTTGCGCCATGCAGGTTTTCTTCCATGCCTCTTTTTAAAGTTAAAAGAATACGCACGTGACGAGCCACCAGGGAAATAATCCCGATCTCATTCTGCCCCTGGTCTAACAAATGCACCAAGTGTTCCAAAGCTTTCACGCGGTCGTTTTCGCCAATCGCCTTGGTCAAATCAAAAACATTTTCTTCTTTGGAGCGAGACACGGCCTGCGCCACATCTTGCATTTCAATACGGCGCTGACCACCGACGAAATCGCCCAGTTTTTTCAGTTCAGATTCGATTTCAGTGAGGTGATGACCTACAAGCTTATGCAGCAACTGAATAGCATCGTTACTGATCGTAAGTCCCAAACTTTGCGCGATATAATTAATCCAAGAAGGAATTTGGTTGTCGTAAGGTTTTTTAAACTCGACACAATCAGCTTTTTCAAGCAACTGACGAATTTGTTTTTTACGCTTATCCACACGCGACGCCAAAATGACAAACACAGAACTGTCGACGGGTTCAGCAATTAAAGCATCAAACTCGGCCCACTCTTTGTCGGTTAATTCTTGCGCTTCTTTTAAAATAATCAAACGACGAGGCGCCATCATCGGCAAAGTCTCTACCGCATCACGCACGACGTTTACATCTGCGTCGCTGGCGTAAAAAAGGCTGTAGTTAAAATCCACAGCACCTTCGGTCAAAACAGAATACTTAAAACGCTCAACAGACTGATTTAAAAGATAAGGTTCTTCACCAAAAAGAAAATATAAAGGCGCAAGCTGACCCTTTTCCAGGTCTTTATAGAATTTTTGTGCCTCGATTAACGCCATCTTGCTGCAGAACCTAACTTGAGAGTCATGGATTAAAAATTCTCAGTAATACGATCATGAGCTTCCGACATAATATCGTTAGCCATGACGTCAATGTTTTGCCTTCGTGCAGAAAGATTGTAAAGAGGATTTACCGAGTTCACACCGGCGAGCGTCACTTGCGGAGCCGCGTAAGAGCGCTCACCACTAAAAGATCCTCTCCACAGCTCAGCTCCATCAGCTTGGCGCACGACACGCACTGTGACAGTTAAAAGAATGCGGTATTCTGCGGCAATCACCGTTCCATTGGGCAAATAAATGCTCGAAGAGTCCCCGGCTTTACGTGGAGATCCCGGCAAATAATTAATGCTGTCAATCTGCCCAATCACAGCCACTTCTGACAACGAGTTGTCCACAACTCGAGCAACGCGGGAGCGCTGAAATTCTTGAATCAAAGAATTGGTGAAAGCCACTTCAATGCCAGTTTCTTGAGTTTTATTTTTAAAAACAGGCACAGAAATTTGCCGATATCCACCGGGGATACCACGGGTCGCCGCCCCTAAGTGATAAGCACATCCGCTGAGTGTTGCCGACAGTGCCAGAGTGATAATGATAAGACCTTTAAAGATTGCGTCCACGGACCCAGTTGAGTATAAATTTATACAGAGATCAAGGAAGAAAAATGGCAACGGTTGAAGACTTCTCTGCAGACTACAGTTTATTAGCGCCCGGCCCCGTAAACCTTCATCCTGAAGTGCGTAAAGCCTTGGCACTGCCGATGATTCATCACCGCACACCTGAATTCGATAAAATTTTAAAAAAAGTTTTATCTGGAATTAAAACTATTTTTCAGACGCAACAAGATGTTTATTTACTCACCGCAACTGGTTCCGGCGGAATGGAAGCATTGCTTGTCAATGTGCTCTCACCTGGCGACAAAGTGATTGCAGTTATTTCTGGAAAATTCGGCGAACGCTGGGCCGAGATGGCTAAAGTTTTTGGTGCCGAAGTATTGCCTATTCACGTCCCTTGGGGCGAGGCTGTCAGCGTGAAGGCCGTGGAAGAAATGCTTAAGCAACATCCCGATGCACGAGCTGTTTTATGCCAAGCGTGTGAAACTAGTACGGCTGTGGCTCACCCGATTCAAGAAATTGCGGCTGTTGTAAAAAAATATTCTGAAACTTTGTTTTTAGTCGATGCGATCACAGCATTAGGCGCGTACCCGATTGAAATGGATGGCTGGGGCATTGATGGCTTAGTGGCCGGCTCGCAAAAAGCTTTTATGTTACCAACAGGAATGGCCTTTGTGTCTTTTTCCGCAAAAGCCTGGAAGTTCGTGGATACAGCAAAGGCTCCGCGATTTTATTTTGATTTACGCAAAGAAAAAAAGGCCAACGGCAGCGGAGAAACTTTTTATTCATCAAACGTAGCCTTGATTCGCGCATTAGATGTGGTGCTTGAGCTGATCAACAAGCAAGGCTTAGAAGCTTTATTTCACACCATTCATCGCCGTGCTGAATTCACGCGCCTTTTCGCGCAAAAATTAGGTTTTACTCTGTACGCAAAATCCCCAAGTGATTCGGTCACGTCTTTGCAAGTTCCACCAGCGATGGATGGACAAAAAATCCGCGCGCATTTAGAAGAAAACTTCAACATCACGATCATGGGTGGCCAAGATCAAGCCAAAGGTAAAATCATTCGCATTGGTCACATGGGTTACATTCAAGATCGCGAATTGGTGCATTTGATCGACAGCCTGGGACGAACTTTACTGCATTTTGATAGCGGTTCTTTGACGCTTGAACAAATCTCTATGGTGACAGCCGAAGCAAAACAATACTTGGAGCAAAATCCATGAAGAAAAAAATCCTCATCACGGACCGCTTTGCCCAGGACAGTTTTTTATACTTACAGCAAAACAGTCAATTTGAAGTCGTGCGCGCTGACAACCCTCAGCACTTACCTCTGGAACATTTAGTCAGTGCCCACGCTTTGCTTATCCGCAGCCGCACCAAAATCAACGAAGAGCTGTTAAAAAAAGCACAACAGCTGCAATTGATCATCACGTGTACCAGTGGGTTTGATCACATCGACTTAGATGCCACACAAAAATGGGGTGTCACCGTCATGCACACGCCGTCTGCGAATGTGGACTCTGCCGCCCAATTGACGTGGGGCTTGGTTTTAAGCTGCGTAAATAACATTCAGCAAGGCCACAAAATGGTCAAAGCCGGTGACTGGAATCGCGACGCGATCACTGGCATTGAGCTTTCTGGCCGAAATTACGGTATCGTAGGTTTGGGTCGCATCGGCACAAGAGTGGCAGAAATTGCGCAAGCTTTTGGCATGAATGTCGTCGCCTTTGACCCGTACCAAGAAGACAGCGTTTTTGAAAAATTAAAAATTCCGCGTTTAAGTTACGAAGAGGTTTTAAAAACCGCTGACGTGGTGAGCTTCCACGTGCCGAAAACTTTAGAAACAGAGCATATGCTCAACCGTTCGCATTTTGAATATCTGCACCGCGGAATTGTTTTAATCAACACGTCTCGCGGCTCTGTCATCAACGAAAACGATCTGTGCGAAGCTTTAGGCAAGGGCTGGCTGCGCGCCGTCGGCTTAGATGTTTTTGAAAAAGAGCCGCTGCAAAGAAACTCAAACCTGTTAACGTATAACAACGTCACGCTGACCCCGCACATTGGAGCAAATACGGAAGACGCGTTCTTTAAAGCCTCTCAGGTAGCGGCTAATAAGCTTATGGCGTTCTTTGTCGACGGCTCCACTTCTGACACCCTCCCGCCAAGAGCCCCATGGTACGGAGCAGCCCCTTTCAAAGGCGAATAAAACTTGATTGCCCCCATTCTTTGAGGGAAAGTTCCGGGAGGTGCTTTACAGGCATCTAGCGAAGGGATTTGTCATGTCAGGTATTGTGGTAGTGGGCGCCCAGTGGGGCGATGAGGGTAAAGGTAAACTGATCGATGTGTTCTCGGAAAAAGCAGACATGGTGGTACGCTACCAAGGTGGTGCAAATGCCGGTCACACGTTGGTGGTCAACGGACAGAAAACCGTTTTGCACTTAGTCCCAAGCGGAGTTTTAAGACCTGAAACTCAATGCGTGATTGCTCCGGGTGTTGTGATCGACATCTTTTCCATCCGCGACGAAATTCGTAAATTAAAAGCTTCAGGTTATTTGCAAAATCCAAAACAACTGATGATCGCAGACACGGCAACAATCATTCTGCCGTATCACAAGGCTTTAGATGCGGCTCGTGAAGCGGCGCTAAGCGACGGCAAAATCGGCACTACAGGTAAAGGCATTGGCCCGGCTTACGAAGACCGCGCTTCCCGTCGCGCTGTTTTATTCGGCGATATCTTTGATCGGGAAACATTAAAAGCAAAAATCGAATTAGCCTTGCGCGAGAAAAACTTCATGTTGGAAAACTACTACAAAGTAGAAACTTTCAAACTTGAATCCTTAGTGAAGGACATCGAAGCTGTTGCAGAAGAGTTAGCTCCGTACCGCACGAAGGACACATCGTTGTTCATCAATAAAAATTTAAAATCTGGAAAACGCGTATTGTTCGAAGGCGCGCAAGGCACGATGTTGGACATCATGCACGGCACGTATCCTTTTGTGACAAGCTCTTCCACATTGGCAGCCAACGCGTGCGCAAGCGCAGGTATTGGCCCGATGAACATCCAAAAAGTGATCGGCGTATTTAAAGCCTATGCAACACGCGTAGGTGGCGGCCCGTTCCCGACAGAGTTAACAGACGAAGTAGGAATGAAAATCCAAACAGATGGCCACGAATTCGGCTCAACAACAGGACGCGCACGTCGTTGCGGCTGGTTGGATCTAGTGGCGCTTAAGTACGCGATCCGTGTGAATGGTATTACGAACCTAGCGATGATGAAATTAGACGTCCTAACAGGCCATGACCGCATTGGCGTGTGCACAGCGTACAAATTAAACGGCGAAGTGGTAACAGAGTT